>CALBRU010000175.1 GCA_937927695.1 uncultured Thiomonas sp.
GCAGAGCGAGCAGAAGAACGTCTGGTCTATCCAGGTGCCTTATGTGCTTACGCCGCTGCTGACCCACACCCTCACCAAGGTCGTGCCGGGTGTTGACCAGATTGAGGCGGACGCGAGGCAGCGCATCAAGAATGGCATTCCGGCGGTGGAAGCGCTCAAGCTGCTGAGCAAGAACCCCAACGACGCGGCTGCCATGGCGCAGTTCAAGGCGCATGAAAAGGATCTGGGCTACGGTTTTCTGGTGACCCGCTACGCGCCTGACCAAGACGTCTCCAAAGCTACCGATGCCGACATCGCCAAGGCCGCCAGGGACACCATCCCCGAAGTCTCGGTGATTTTCTGGACCTTCCGCATCATGGTGGGCCTGGGTCTGCTGATGCTGGCTTACTTCGTTTACGCCGCCATGCTCACCATCAGCGGCAAACTTGAGCAGCCGCAGAACCGCTGGTTCCTCAAATTCGCCCCGTGGATGATCCCTGTGCCCTTCCTCGCCTGCGAAATGGGCTGGGTCGTCGCCGAAGTGGGCCGTCAACCCTGGACCGTGTTCGGCATGCTGCCAACCTGGATGTCTGCATCCAGCCATAGCGTGGGCTACATGATCTTCTCGCTGGTGGGCTTTGTGTCGCTCTATTCCATCTTCATCGCCGTCGAGATGTATCTGATGGTGCGCGCGATCAAGCAAGGGCCGGAAGAGCACGGCACGCCGTCCGCTCCGACCATTCCCCAAGGCCGCAAACCCCAGCCCTCGTTCGGCGGTGGTTTCGCCCCCAACCCGGCCGCTCCGATGAGCGCCCATAAGGAGTAATAGTCATGGACTTGTATCTCATCCTTCAAGTCTTGTGGTGGGTTCTGCTCGGTGTGCTGTTCATCGCGCTGGGCACCATGGTCGGCATGGACATGGGCGTGGGCACCTTGCTGCGCTTCATCGGCAGAACCGATACCGAGCGCCGCACCATGCTCAATGCCATCGGCCCCCACTGGGACGGCAATCAGGTGTGGTTCATCCTCGGCGGCGGCGCGATCTTCGCGGCCTACCCGCTGATCTACGCCACTTCGTTCTCCGGTCTGTATGTGGTCATTTTGCTGCTGCTGTGGAGCATGATCGTGCGCCCGCTGGGGTTTGAATACCGCAGCAAGATCGCCTCGCCGGCCTGGCGCAATGCCTGGGACTGGACGCTGCTGCTCAGCGGCGCGTTGCCGATGATCATCTTCGGCGCCGCCATGGGCAATATGCTCATGGGCGTGCCCTTCCATTTCGAGTGGAACCTGCGCTCGGTCTACACCGGCAGCTTCATCTTCCTGTTCAACCCGTTCTCGGTGTTGGCCGGCCTGCTGTCGCTGTCGCTGTCGGTCTATATGGGTGGCGTGATGATGATGGGCCGCGCGCCCGAACCCGTCGCGGGCCGTGCCCGTACTGCAGCGGGCTATGCCGCGCTGGCCGCCATCGTGCTGTTCGCAGTGCTCGGCGTGTGGGTCAGCATGGTCAACGGCTACAAGATCGTGAGCTTCCCCGGTGCCGGCGTGCCGCAAACTCCGCTGCAGCAAACCGTCGAACTGGTGCCCGGCGGCTGGCTGTCCAACTACAAGAGCTATCCCATCCTCTGGGCCGTTCCTCTGCTGGGTTTTGCCGGTCTGTTTTTCGGTTGGATGAGCGTGCGCAGCAACAAGCACACCCTGGCCTGGTGGCTGGGCGCGGTATCGTGGATCGGTGTGGTCGGCACCATCGGCGTGGCCATGTTCCCCTTCCTCATGCCGTCGAGCTCCAACCCCTCGCAAAGCCTGACCCTCTGGAATTCCATCTCCAGTGAAACCACGCTGCTGTGGATGACTGGATGGACCGTGGTGTTTGTGCCCATCATCTTCTGGTACACCAGCTGGGCGTTCTACGTCATGCGCGGCAAGGTCGATCCGAAGGAAGTCGAAGCCGACCCCCACGCCTATTGAGCAAGGATCTCATCATGAAAAACTTCCTTTATTTCGTGCTCTTCATGGCTATCGCGCTGATTGCGATCGTCATCGGCGTGATCATCGGCGACTACGCCTCCTGGTACTTCGCCTGGATCGTGGGCACCGCGATGATCGTGCTGGTTTCTGCTGCCTCGGGCGCCTTTTTCGACGCCCAGGAAGATGAACGCCGCAACGGCGGCGCCCCACGCGGCGGCCACTGAGTCCCGCCGCTCCGAAGGCTCTCGCTTCGCGGCAGAGCCTTGCTCCAGGGCCAGGGCAACCTGGCTCTTTTTATTGAAACCTTCGGTTTTAATGGATGACAGCCATGAAAAAACTGCTCTCTCTCGCGCTGTTCCTAGTCATTGGGGCTTTTGTGATCGGCGTCGGCATTCTCGTGGGCAGCAACGCCTCGTGGTACTTCGCCTGGATTTTCGGCACCGCTTTTTTCGTGCTGCTGTTGGCAGGCGCCGTCATGTGGTTCGAACGTCTGGACGAATCAAGCACAGCAAAACCGCACCCGCCTAACTGACCAAACCCAGCGAGCTGTCGCACCCTAACCTTCGCACCCTTACCGTCGCAGCGCCGCCGCCTCACGCGCCAGTGCGGTGATGGCGGCCCAGTCGTGCGCGGCCAGCATCGCTTCGGGCGCCAGCCAGGAGCCGCCCACGCAGCCTACATTGGGCAGCGCCAGATAGGCTGCGGCGTTGCCCGGATGAATGCCCCCGGTCGGGCAGAACAGCAATTGCGGCAGCGGCCCGTGCAGCGACTTAAGCAGCGCCTGACCGCCCACGGCTTCGGCCGGAAACAGTTTCATTGCGGTGAAACCCGCGTCCAGCGCCGTCATGGCTTCGCTGGCGGTGGCCACGCCGGGGACGAAAGGCAAGCTGCTCAGTCGGGTGGCCGCCAGCAGCGCGGGCGTCAGCCCAGGGCTGATGCCGAACATCGCGCCCGCGTCTTGCGCGCGCTGCCAGTCGCTCGGGCTCAGCACGGTGCCCGCGCCCACCAGCGCGCCGGGCACGCGGTCGCGAATCTGACGGATGGCGTCCAGCGCCGCCGGAGTGCGCAGCGTGACCTCCAGGGTGCGGATGCCGCCAGCTACCAGCGCTGTGGCCAGATCGACGGCCTGTCCGGCGTCGCGGATCACCAGCACGGGCATCACCGGCCCGGCGCGCAGCAGTTCTTCGGCGGTCATCGCGTGGCTCCTGCGGCGACGGGCACAGCGGACAGGGCGGGCTCTGGTTTGGCCCAGTCGGGATGCTGAAAGCTGGTCGCCCCCTGCTCGGCACCGTCCACATGGTGGCGGAAGGCGGCGAACAGCTCGCGGCCCACGCCGTATTGGCGTCGGCTGAGGTCGATGGACTGCGCCTGGCGCGCGGCCCAGACTTCGGGGGGCACCTCAGCGTTGACTTCTCCGGTGTGGGCGTTCAGGGTGATGAGGTCGCCCTCGCGCACCTTGGCGATTGGCCCGCCGTGCGCCGCTTCGGGCGTGACATGAATGGCCGAGGGCACTTTGCCGGAGGCGCCCGACATGCGCCCGTCGGTCACCAGCGCCACCTTGAAACCGCGCTCCTGCAACACGCCCAGCGTGGGCATGAGCTTATGCAGCTCGGGCATGCCGTTGGCGGCCGGGCCCTGAAAGCGGATGACGGCGACGAAGTCGCGCTCGAGTTCGCCGCGCTTGAAGGCGGCGAGCAGGTCGTCCTGGTCGTCGAACACGAGGGCGGGTGCGGTGATCTCGCGGTACTCGGGTTTGACCGCCGAGACCTTGATGACGGCGCGCCCCAGATTGCCCGTCATGAGTTTGAGGCCGCCGTCTGGGGCGAACGGATCGGAGACGGGCCGCAGAATGTCGCGGTCGAGCGAATCGCCATTCACGTCACGCCAGACGAGCTGGCCGCCGTCGAGCCCGGGTTCCTGCGTGTAGCGCGCCAGCCCCGGCCCGGCCACAGTCTGCACATCGGGGTGCAGCAGCCCGGCGGCGAGCAGTTCGCGGATGACAAAGCCCATGCCCCCGGCGGCGTGGAATTGATTGACGTCTGCCTTGCCGTTGGGGTAGAGCTTGGTGAGCGTGGGCACGGCCTTGGAGAGATCGTCGAAGTCGGTCCAGTTGATGTCGATGCCCGCCGCTCGGGCGATGGCCACGAGGTGAATGGTGTGATTGGTCGAGCCCCCGGTGCACAGCAGGCCGACGAGGCCGTTGACGATCACGCGCGCATCGACCAGTTCACCGATCGGTGTGTACTGCGGCCCTTCGGCGGAAATCGCCACGGCGCGGGTGGCGGCCGCGCGGGTGAGCGCTTCGCGCAGCGGCGTGCCAGGGTTGACGAAGGCCGAGCCGGGCAGGTGCAGGCCCATGATCTCCATGAGCATCTGGTTGGAATTGGCGGTGCCGTAGAAGGTGCAGGTGCCCGCGCTGTGATACGACTGCATCTCGGCTTCGAGCAGCTCGGCGCGGCCGATCTTGCCTTCAGCGTACAGCGCGCGGATGCGGGCCTTCTCGTCGTTGCCCATGCCGCTGGTCATGGGGCCGCCGGGCACGAAAATGCCCGGAAGGTGGCCGAAGGCCAGCGCGCCAATCAGCAGGCCGGGCACGATCTTGTCGCACACCCCCAGATACAGCCCGGCGTCGAACATCTGGTGGCTCAAGGCCACGGCCGTCGCCATGGCGATGACGTCGCGCGAGAACAGCGACAGCTCCATGCCCGCCTGTCCCTGGGTCACGCCGTCGCACATCGCAGGCACCCCACCGGCGAACTGCGCCGTGGCGCCCGCCGCCTGCGCGGCCTCCTTGATCCAAGCCGGAAACGCGCCCAGCGGCTGATGCGCCGAGAGCATGTCGTTGTACGCGGAAACGATGGCCAGATTGGGCCGGGACTGCGGGGTGATTTCCTTGAGCATCAGCTTGGCCGGCGCCGGGGCGGCCGCCATCGCGTGCGCCAGGTTGGTGCAGGAGAGGTGCCCGCGCTCGACCTTGCTGCCCCGCGCTGCGCGCACGCGCTCCAGATAAGCCTCGCGCCGCGCCGCACTGCGCGCTTCGATGCGCCGCGTCACGGCCACTAATACGGGATGCAAAGAAGACATGGCAACTCCAAACGGTCATTTAACGATAGGCCGCGATACTTTTGCGGCAACTCATGACGCAAGCAATACCGGGACCCGCGATACTCCAGACCAAAGGTTATCAAGGGGGCTCAAACCCGCTTCGCTCCATAAGGCAACATACTATGCCTGCCCCACTGGCAAGGCTGCTTAGATTACACCCCCAAGATGACTTCGTATGTCCCCCTTCCTGCCACCCGCCTGGTCGGCGACATCGGTGGCACCAATGCCCGATTCGCCCTGCAGACCGCGCAAGGGCTGAGCGATATTCGCGTGCTGCCCACGGCGGATTACGCCCGCTTTGGCGATGCGCTGCTCGCCTATCTCGGCGACGTCGGCGCGACCGCCGTGCGCCATGTCGCCATCGGCATCGCCAACCCGGTGTATGGCGACCAGATTCGCATGACCAACCATCACTGGGCCTTTTCCATCGCCCAGACCCGCGCCGAACTGGGGCTGGAGACCTTTCTGGTGCTCAACGACTTTGCTGTGCTCGCGCGCGCCCTGCCCGAGTTGCCCGCGGCCGAGCTCGTTCAGCTGGGCGGCGGCAGCGCCGTGCCCGGCGCGCCGCTGGCGCTGCTGGGCGCGGGCACCGGCCTGGGCGTGTCGGGCCTGATTCCCGACGGACAAGGGGGTTGGACGCCGCTGGCGGGCGAAGGCGGGCATGTGAGCTTCGCCCCTTTTGATGAGCGTGAGGTGGCTATCTGGCGTCTGGCGCATTCGCGCTTCGGCCATGTTTCGGCCGAGCGTCTGCTGAGCGGCGCCGGGATGGCATTTTTGCATCAGGCGCTCGGACAGATCGCCGGGCAGACGCCGCCCGAACGCAGCGCCGCCGAGATCACCCGCCTAGCCCTGGACGGCAGCGACGCGCTATGCCACGACACAGTGACGCTGTTCTGCACCTTGCTGGGCACGGTGGCCGCTGATCTGGCCATCACCCTGGGAGCGCGCGGCGGGGTGTATATCGGCGGCGGCATCGTGCCGCGGCTGGGCGATTTTTTCCTGCATTGCCCGTTCCGCCAGCGCTTCGAAGACAAAGGGCGCACCTCGCCGTATCTGCGCGATATTCCGGTCTGGGTCATCCACAGTCCCTGGCCTGCACTGCTCGGCGCAGCGGCGGCGCTCGATCAGTTTCTGCAGTCGCACTGACTCTTCTTGTCCTGCGGGAAACGGCGCGGCGCCTACCGGGCCGTGTCGGCGAAGGCGAGAGGGGCGGTGGGCGGCGGGGCGGCGGCGTCGAAGCGTTCAAACCCGGTGTAGCACAAGAAGTGACGACCCGCCGCGCGGCCGAACAGGGTCATGCCCAGCGTCTCGGCCAGCTGGTGACCCATCGCGGTCACCCCGTTGCGCGACACGATGATGGGCACGCCCATCCGAGCCGACTTGATCACCATTTCGCTGGTGAGCCGCCCGGTGGTGTAGAACACCTTGTCGCCCCCCTGCACGCCGTGCACCGCCATCCACCCGGCGACGGTGTCGATGGCGTTGTGGCGGCCGACGTCTTCGACAAAGCATTGCAGCGCGTCGCCGTGAAACAGCGCGCAGCCGTGTACCGATCCGGCCTGGCGGTGCACGCTGTCGCGCAGCTTCATTTGTTCGAGCAGGCTGATCAGCGTGGCCTGGCGCAGGCGCGCGGTCTGCGCGTCGGGCAGGTGGGTCTGGCCCAATTGCGCCATCGCGTCGCCAAAGACCGTACCCTGCCCACAACCGGTGGTGACGACTCGGCGCGCGATGCGGGCTTCGAGGTCGCTGACGCCGTGGCGGGTGCGCACCGCTGCGGCCTCAACTGCCCAGTCCACATCGATGCCGTCGATCTCGCCCGCCTGCTCAACCAGGCCCTGATTGAGCAGGTAGCCGAGCACCAGCAGTTCTGGATTCGCGCCCAGGGTCATCAGCGTGACTAGCTCGCGCTTGTCGAGATAGATGGTCAGCGGACGTTCGGTCGGGATGTCGATCTGCCGATGCTCGCCTTGCTGATCGAGTATCCAGATCGGCCGCACGACCTCGCAGCGCGCCCGGCTGAGGCGGGGTGCGTCGGGCCGACGCGCCAGCGCCACGGCTTCGAAGGCGGTTGGCGCTGCGGTCTCCAAAGCGGGTTGATCGCCCATATTTGATCGCCCATAGGGCCTATGTTGCTTGTTCCGAAATCTCGGCTCCGCTGCGGGCGTAACCCGCAACCGGCGCCAGCGTGCCGCCTGCGCTCACGGCCACCGCGCAGTACTTGAACTCGGGAATCTTGCCGAAGGGGTCGAGCGCCGGATTGGTCAGCAGATTGGCCGCGGCCTCGTAATAGGCGAAGGGAATGAATACGGTGCCATCGGGCGTGCCATCGTCGCGCCGCGCGGTGAGCACCACGGAGCCGCGGCGCGAACGCACGGTGATGGGCTCGCCCGGCTGCACACCGAGTTTGCGCAGCTCGGCCGAATTCATCGACGCGGCGGGCATCGGCTCGATGGCGCCCAGCACGGCCGAGCGCCGCGTCATGCTGCCGGTGTGCCAGTGTTCGAGCTGGCGGCCGGTGATGAGCACCTGCGGAAACTCCGCATCGGGCCGCTCGGACGCCGGAATGATGTCGGCGGGTACCAGCTTGACGCGGCCGTCCGCGGTCGGAAAACGGTCGGCGAACACAATGGGCTGGCCCGGGTCTTGCGGCGTGAGGCAGGGATAGGTCACTGCCCCACGCTCCAGCCGCTCCCAGGTGATGCCGCCGATGGCCTCCGCCATGGTCTGGCGCATTTCCTCATACACCGCGGCCACGCCCTGCTCCGGGCCGGAGTAGTGCCAGTTCAGCCCCATGCGCGCGGCCATCTGCTGGATGATCCACAGATCAGGCCGCGCATCGCCCGGCGGGTCGAGCGCGCGGCGACCGAGCTGCACCATGCGGTCGGTGTTGGTGACGGTGCCGGTCTTCTCGGGCCAGGCGCTCGCGGGCAGCACCACATCGGCCAGCCAGGCCGTCTCGGTCATGAAAATGTCTTGAACCACCAGATGTTCCAGCGCGCACAGCGCCTGCCGCGCGTGGTTCAGATCGGGGTCGCTCATGGCCGGGTTTTCGCCCTCGACATACATGCCGCGTATCTTGTGTGGATCGCTGTCGGGCGCCAGGCATTTGTGCAGGATCTCGACCACGGTGTAGCCGGGCTTGTCATCGAGCCGCGTCTGCCAGAACGCCTCGAACCACGCATGAACCTGCGGATTGCTGACGAGCTGGTAGTTCGGGTACATCATGGGAATGAGACCGGCGTCGCTGGCGCCCTGCACATTGTTCTGCCCGCGCAGGGGATGCAGCCCGCTGCCGGGCTTGCCGATCTGGCCGGTCACGCTGGTCAGCGCGATGAGGCAGCGCGCATTGTCGGTGCCGTGCACATGCTGGCTGATGCCCATGCCCCACAGAATCATCGAGGCCTTCGCCGTGGCAAACGCCCGGGCCACTTCGCGGATGGTCTGCGCCGGAATACCGCAAATCGGCGCCATGGCCTCGGCGCTGTAGCCCTGGATGTTTTGTTTCAGCGCCTCGAAGTTGCTGGCGCGCTGGGTCACGAACTCCTGATCGACCAAGCCTTCTTCGATGACGGTGTGAATCATGGCGTTGAGCAGGGCCACGTCGGTATCAGGGCGGAACTGCAGCGTGCGCCAGGCATGGCGGCCAAGGTCGGTCACGCGCGGATCAGCCAGCACGATCTTGGTGCCGCGCTGGGCGGCGTTTTTCATCCAGGTGGCCGCCACAGGGTGATTGGCTGTGGGGTTGGAGCCGATCACCAGAATGAGCTCGGCATGTTCCACATCGTTGACCGGGTTGCTCACCGCGCCCGAGCCTACCCCTTCGAGCAGCGCGGCCACGCTGGACGCATGGCACAGCCGGGTGCAGTGATCGACGTTGTTGCTGCCGAAGCCGGTGCGCACCAGCTTCTGGAACAGATAGGCCTCTTCGTTGCTGCCCTTGGCCGAGCCGAACCCGGCCAGCGCCTTGTCGCCGTGGCGGGTGCGCAGGTCTTTGAGCTTGCCCGCGGCGAAGTCGAGCGCTTCTTCCCAGGTGGCCTCGCGGAACACCTCGCGCCAGTCGCCCTGACGCGACAGCAGCGCCGGGTCTTTGGGCACGCCGGGCTTGCGGATCAGAGGTCGGGTCAGGCGTTGCGGGTGGTGCGCGTAGTCGAAGCCAAAGCGGCCTTTGACGCACAGGCGGCCGTGGTTGGCCGGGCCGTCGCGCCCATCGACGCTGACGATGATCTCGTCTTTCACGTTGTAGGTGATCTGGCAGCCCACGCCGCAGAATGGGCAGACCGAATCGACCTGGCGATCAACCGTCTGCGCGCCGATATGCGTTTTGGGCATGAGCGCGCCGGTGGGGCAGGCCTGCACGCATTCGCCGCAGGCCACGCAGGTACTTTCACCCATGGGGTCGTGCAGGTCGAACACGATTTCGCTGCGCCCGCCGCGAAAGGCGTAGCCGATGACGTCGTTGACCTGCTCTTCGCGGCAGGCGCGCACGCAGCGCTTGCACTGAATGCAGGCATCGAGGTTGACCGCCATCGCCGGGTGCGACACGTCGGGCGCGGGCTGGGTGCGGTGGGTGAGTGCCCCCTGGGCTGGGCTGTGCCCTGCCCGCCCCCCGAGGGGGTCAAGAACACTTGGGGCGGCCCGGCGTGTTCTTGAAATCGCCGCCAGCGCCGGTCGCACCCGCACGCTTTGGCGCGCGGCCCAGTCGCTGAGTTCGCCGTGCGGGCGGGTGGCGTCGTCGCCCAGCCATTTGTAGCCCTGCTCGGGCAGGTCCGACAGCAGCATTTCGAGCACCATGTTCTGGCTCTTCACCGCGCGCGGGCTGTCGGCATGCACCTTCATGCCGGGGGCCGCAGTGCGGCAGCAGCTTGGCGCCAGCACACGCTCGCCGTCGATCTCGACCATGCAGGCGCGGCAGTTGCCATCGGGCCGGTAGCCGGGTTTGTGGCATAGCCGGGGAATGTCCACACCGTGGCGGTCGGCTAGTTCCAGCAGAGTTTCGCCTTCGAGCGCCAGCACCGGGCGGCCATTGAGTTCAAGCTCGATCGTCTTCGCGTTCATTCAAGCCCCCTCGTGAGCAAAATAGGTCTGCACGCAGCGCACCGGGTTGGGCGCCGCCTGTCCGAGGCCGCAGATGGAGGCGTCGGACATGACCTGATTCAGGTCTTCGAGCGTGGCGTTATCCCATTGCGGAGCCTGCATCAGTTGCGCGGCCTTGGTCGTGCCGACGCGGCAGGGCGTGCACTGGCCGCAGCTTTCATGCTCGAAAAAGCGCATGACATTGAGCGCGGCGTCGCGGGCGCGGTCTTGATCGCTGAGCACGATGATGGCTGCAGAGCCAATGAAGCCGCCGTGCGGCTGCAGGGTGTCGAAGTCGAGCGGCACGTCGGCCAGCCGCGCCGGCAGTATGCCCCCGGACGCGCCTCCGGGCAGGTAGGCGTAAAGCGTGTGGCCGTCGATCATGCCGCCGCTATAGGTGTCGACCAGTTCCTTCAAGGTGATGCCCGCCGGAGCGAGTTTCACCCCGGGCGATTTCACCCGGCCGCTGACGCTGAACGAGCGCAGCCCTTTGCGGCCATTCAGTCCAAAACTGCTGAACCAGGCCGCGCCACGCTCGACGATATCGCGCACCCAGTACAGGGTCTCGAAGTTGTGTTCGAGTGTGGGGCGTCCGAAAAGACCGATTTCGGCGATATAGGGCGGACGCATGCGCGGTTCGCCGCGCTTGCCTTCGATGCTTTCGATCATCGCCGACTCTTCGCCGCAGATGTACGCTCCCGCGCCGCGCCGCAACTCGATGTGCGGCAGCGCGCAGGGCGGATCGGCCTGCAGCCGTGCGATCTCGCGCTCCAGGACGGCGCGGCCGCCGTGATACTCGTCGCGCAGGTAGAGGTAGCAGGTGGAAATGCCCACCACCTGCGCGGCAATCAGCACGCCCTCGAGAAAGCGGTGCGGGTCGCGCTCGAGATAGGTGCGATCCTTGAAGGTCCCCGGCTCGCCCTCGTCGATATTCACCGCCATCAGCCGGGGCGCGGGATAGTTGCGCACGATGCCCCATTTGCGGCCCGCAGGAAAACCTGCTCCGCCCAGGCCGCGCAGGCCCGAGTCGCTCAAGGCTTTGATCACGTCTTCCGCTGAACGCTGGCCGCTGGCCACGGCCGCCGCCAGCGCATAACCGCCCCGCGCACGGTAAGCGTCGTAGCCAACATAGGCCGGCGCCACCTCGCCCGACCCGTTGGTGACCGCCTGCGGGCCGTCTGCGGCCAGGTCGAAGCCTGCATCATCAGCGGGTAGCGGATGCCGCAAGCGCTGGTTTGCCACGCTCTCGCGCACCGCGTCTGGCGTGGCCTGCGCCACCGGCCATTGCCCCACGACGACCACAGGCGCCTGCTCGCAGCGGCCCATGCAGGGCGAGGGTATCACCCGCACCTCGGCGCCAAGCACTTGCGGCAAGCACTGCAGCAAATCGTTCGCCCCGGCCAGCGAGCACGACAAGCTGTCGCACACGCGCACCGTGATAGCCGCAGGCTGGGCATCGTCGCGCAGCACTTCGAAGTGGTGATAGAAAGTCGCTACCTCGTACACCTCGGCCATCGGCAAATTCATCAGCCGGGCCAGCGCCACCAGATGGCGCTCGTGCAGGCCGTGCCACTGGTCATTGATGCGGTGCAGATGCTCGATCAGCAGATCGCGGCGGTGCGGCCCTGCGCCGATGAGTTGCTGCACCTCGGCCAGCGCCTGCGGCTCGGGTTGACGCCCCTTGAGCTTGCCCCGACGCCGGGCACGCCCACGCATTTCATCGGCCGAAGCCAGAACCACGGCAGAGGTTTCGGAAGGTGGGGAAGAATGGGTCATGGCGGTTGAGCGGAACGTCGATGCTCCGCAAGCTGGAATTGTTTTGGTAGCGGCTACGGATTCGCGGCACTGCTGCTCGCATCCCTGTCACTTTAGCCGCTGCGTGTTGCACACGCCAGAACACTGAATTCTGCTCAGTCGATGCGAGCACAACGAATAAAAAAGCCCAGCGCCGCTCAAGCGCCGGGCCATTGACCACCTTTATCGAACCGGAAGCTCCATAGCTTGCTCAGCTTATGTCTTCACCTACAAACGTCGTCAAATATCCAGATTCGCCGCCCGCAGGGCGTTGGTTTCGATGAAGTCGCGCCGGGGTTCGACTTCGTCGCCCATGAGCATGGTGAACACGCGGTCGGCTTCGATGGCGTCGTCGATCTGCACACGCAGCAGGCGGCGCACGGCGGGGTCCATGGTGGTTTCCCAGAGCTGTTCGGGGTTCATTTCTCCCAGGCCTTTGTAGCGCTGGCGGGCGACGGTGTTTTCGGCCTGGCGGATAAGCCAGTCCATGGCTTCGCGGAAGCTGGCCACCGCGGCTTCCTTGGCGTTGTCGCCGTTGCCGCGCCGCACGGTGGAGCCTGCGGCGATGAGGCCGTGGAAGGTTTGCGCGGCCTGCGCCAGCACCGCGTAGTCGGCACCGTGAACGAAGTCGGCGTGCAGCACGGTGGATTTGAGGTTGCCGTGGTGACGACGCACGATGCGCAGATACGGCTTTTCGGTACGCGGATCGATCTCGGCCAGCACCTGCGGCGCTTCGCCGTGGTCGGTGTGCTGCGCCAGATAAGCAGCGAGCGCGTCGGCGCTGGCTTGCGCCGCTTGGTCGAGGTCGATGACGACGCCATCAACGATGGCGCGCAGGGCCTGTTCGTCCATGAACACGCCCAGACGAGCAATCACGGCTTCGGCCAGCACATGCTGACGCGCGAGCTGTTCGAGGGTTTCGCCCGCCAGCGGCGCCGGGGTATCGGGGCGGTGGATGGCGGCGTCTTTCAGCGCCACGCGCAGCAGGTAGGCGTCGAGTTCGGAGGCGTCTTTGAGGTATTGCTCATCCTTGCCGTGTTTGACTTTGTAGAGCGGCGGCTGGGCGATGTAGATGTGACCGCGCTCGACGATCTCGGGCATCTGGCGGAAAAAGAAGGTCAGCAGAAGGGTGCGGATGTGCGCGCCGTCCACATCGGCATCGGTCATGATGATGATGCGGTGGTAGCGCAGCTTGTCGATGTTGAAATCGTCCTTGCCGATGCTCGTTCCCATCGCGGTAATGAGGGTGAGAATTTCGTTACTGGTGAGCAGCTTCTCGAACCGCGCCTTCTCGACGTTGAGAATCTTGCCGCGCAGGGGCAGGATGGCCTGGAACTTGCGGTCGCGGCCCTGCTTGGCCGAGCCGCCGGCGGAGTCGCCCTCCACCAGGTAGAGCTCGCACAGGGCGGGGTCTTTTTCTTGGCAGTCGGCCAGTTTGCCAGGCAGGCCCAGGCCGTCCATCACCCCCTTGCGGCGGGTCATTTCACGTGCCTTGCGCGCGGCTTCACGGGCGCGGGCGGCATCGATGATCTTGCCGCAGATGATCTTGGCATCGGTCGGGGTTTCGAGCAGGTAATCAGACAGCGCCTTGGCCACCAGGTCTTCGACCGGGCCGCGCACTTCGCTCGATACCAGCTTGTCCTTGGTCTGACTGCTGAACTTGGGGTCGGGCACCTTGACCGACAGCACGCAGGTCAGGCCCTCG
>CALBRU010000176.1 GCA_937927695.1 uncultured Thiomonas sp.
CCCGCTGAGTGTCGGCGTGCTCGACATCGGCGTCTTCAACGCGGTCAACGACCGCTTCGGGCATGCCGTGGGGGATGAAGTGCTCCATCAGGTGGCCAGGCTGCTGCGCCAGACCTTGCGCCCAGGCGATTTGGTGTACCGCTCCGGTGGCGAAGAGTTCGTGTTGGTCTTGCCCGCCGCCGGGCGCGAGACCGCTGACGCGATCGCCGCCGATATTCACGCGGCCTTCGAGGCCAAGGACTGGGAAGGTGAACTTGGCGTACCCGACGTGACCGTCAGCATCGGGCTGGCGACTTATCCGCAGGATCAGCCGCAGTGGCACAAGCTGCTCGATCAAGCCGATCTGGCGCTGTATCGGGCCAAGGAAACAGGTCGCAATCGCACCTGCCGCGCAGGCGATCTGCTCGCAGCCCCAGCGCCGCCGGCCTCGCTGATCGGTTGATCCTGATGCGGATCGCGATCACTCGCCCAGCAACAGATTGAGGGCCAGCGCGGTCATCGTCAATCCGATCAGCACGTCGAGCACTTTCCAGGTGAAAGGGCGCGCAAACACCGGCCGCAACAGTCGCGCGCCATAGCCCAGGGCGAAAAAGAACACGAACGAGGCCGACGCAGCACCCGCGCCGAACGCCGCCGTTCGACCTGGAAACTGGGTGGACACCGAACCGAGCAAAACCACGGTGTCGAGATAGACATGTGGGTTCAGAAAAGTGAACGCCAGCAGGGTGCCCAGCGTCTTGCCGAGCGGGCTGGCGCCGCCACCGGCCGGCGCCAGCCCCGCCGCCGAGCGCAGGGCCGCACGGAAACTGCGCGCCCCATACCAGAGCAGGAACGCGGCTCCCGCGTAACGGCTGAGCGTGGTCAGCCAGGGCGCCCGCGCCACCAGCACATGAAACCCGGACACGCCGATGCCGATAAGCAGCGCATCGGACAGCGCGCACACCAGCACCACCCAGAAAATGTGTTCCCCCTTCAACCCTTGTTTGAGGACGAAGGCGTTCTGTGCACCGATGGCGACAATGAGTGACAGACCGAGGGCGAAACCGGAGAGGTAGGCGTGCATATAAAAATCAGGGGGGGTGCAGATGAAGGCACGCATTTTGCATGTAAGCGGCCAAAATGAAACTGCGCGGTTCATCGGCCTGTCGCAGCCTGTCCAGTAGACTCAGAATCAGTTTTCAATCCGCCGCGGGGTAGGCATTCTGGAGAAATTGATGGGCGGAATTCATTGGATAGGCGGGGAAAAAGGCGGGGTCGGCAAATCGCTGATGGCCCGATTGCTGGCCCAGTATTGCATCGACCACGAACTGCCTTTTGTCGGCTTCGACACCGACAAATCGCACGCCGCGCTGCTGCGCTTTTATGCCGACTACACCTCGCCCGTGGTGATTGACCGGTACGAGAGTCTCGACCACATCATCGAAGCGGCGGGCGCCGAGCCCGAGCGGCGGGTGATCGTTGACCTGGCGGCGCAAACCCAGGCGGCGCTGGAGCAGTGGATGGAAGAATCCGGCCTGCTCGACCTCGCGCCTGATCTCGATCTGCAGATCCGCTATTGGCAGGTGATGGATTCTGGGCGCGATTCGGTCGATCTGCTGCGCGCACTGCTCGACCGCTTCGGCGGCCGCCTTGACATCGTGCTGGTGCTCAACCAGTTACGCGGCGACGACTTCGGCATTCTGGAACAGTCGGGCCAGAAGCAGCGCGCGCTGGAACTCGGCGCGCGCATCATGCCGCTCAAGCGGCTGCATGAGGCCGCCATGATCAAGATCGATGCAACGAGCAGCAGCTTCTGGGCGGCAACGCATGCCGAGGGCGTGCATGAAATGGGCATTCTGCAGCGGCAGCGGGTGAAAACCTGGTTGAAAAACGCGTATCAGGACCTCTCCGCCTTGGGCGTCTGAACACCGATTTCCAGACTTTGAAGAATGCCGCACTCCGCCACCGGATGCGGACTGCCGCGTTGCACCCCGCACTGTTTGCGCAGATCGCCGAGTTGCTGCTCCAGAGCCTGCAGGTGCGCCATGCGCTCGCGTACTTTGCACAGATGCAGGTCGATCAGTGCGTCCACCCCGGAGCAATCGGCCTGCGGCTGTGCGGCATAGTCGAGCAGGCGGGCGACGTCACTCAGGCCGATGTCGAGCAGGCGGCAGCGGCGGATGAACAGCAGACGCTGCAAATGCGCCTCGGTATAGGCGCGATAGCCGTTGCTTAGGCGCTGCGGTGCGGGCAGCAGGCCGGTCTTTTCGTAGTAGCGCACGGTGTCCACTTCCGTGTCGGCTTGCGCGGCCAATTCGCTGATGCGCATGGGAATCTCGTCAAACTCAGGGAATGGCAGTGTAGGCCTTGACCCTGGAGTGGCTCCAGGCTGTGCAATGCAACCTTGTCCAGACTCAGGAGAACGTGCATGCCCGGCTGCTGCCATAACGACCACTGCTGTTCCAGTGCAAGCGCCAACGCCGCCCGCGCCGTCAGCCCAGCCTGGCGGCGGGTGCTGTGGATGGCGTTGCTCATCAATGCCGCGATGTTTGGCGTCGAGGTGTTCGGCGGCATGCAGGCGCATTCCGCGTCGCTGCTGGCCGATGCGCTCGACTTCGCTGCCGACGCCGCCAACTACGGTCTGTCGCTGGCCGTGCTGGGCATGGCGCTGCACTGGCGCTCGCGCGCGGCGTGGATCAAAGGCGCGTCGCTGCTGGCGTTTGGCGTGTTCGTGCTGGCGCGGGCGCTATGGGGCGCATGGGCGGGCCAGCCGCCGCAGGCCGTGACCATGGGCGCGATTGCCGTCGCGGCCATGCTGTCCAACGGTATCGTCGCCGTGCTGCTTTACGCCTGGCGCGATGGTGACGCCAATATGCGCTCCGTCTGGCTATGCACCCGCAATGACGTGCTCGGCAACATGGCCGTGCTGTTGGCGGCCGTGGGCGTGTTCGGCACCGGCACGCGCTGGCCGGATTTGCTCGTGGCCGCAGTCATGGCCACGCTGGGCATCAGTGCCGGGTGGAAGATCATGCGGCTGGCGCGGGTGGAACTGCGAGCGCACACAGCCATGCCCGCGCAGCGCACGGCAAATGCGCTTACTGAAACTCCAGATACGCGCGGCTGATGTTCTTTTTGTCGATGCCCTCGAAATTGTCGAGCTTGCGGAAGGCTTCGGGTGTGGCGGCGTGCACGCGCTGCACGGTCTTGTCGAGATCATCCATGTTTTGCGCCGCGGGTTTGACCTCGCGCACCAGCCAGTCGAGGTAGTCGCCAGTCTGCGTCTGGGCTTGCGCCAGCGAGCAGGGTTTGCCGTGGCCGGGAACGATGATCTCGGGTTTGAGGGTCGTGGCGAAGGTCTTGAAGGTCTGCGCCCACTGATCGACCCGACTGCCGTTGTCGAGCACGCCGAGCATGCGGTCGGCAAACACCAGATCGCCGCTGAAGGCGATGCGCTGCTTGGGCAACCAGACCACGACGTCGCCGGGGAAGTGGCCATTGCCGAAGCGACGCAACTCCAGATCGACGCCGCCCAGGGTGAGCTTGGCCTGGTCGCCGGGCAGCGGGTCGGGGCTGCTCATGGGCGTCGTGCCCGCTGCGGTTTCGCCCAGCAGCATGTTCAGCCCTTGCAGTTCCTTGGCGGCGTTGGCCTGCTGCACTTTGACGGTGCTGTCCATCGCGATGATTTTGACGCCCTGCGCCGCGAAGGTGGCATTGCCCAGCCAGCGGTGGTCCTGGCTGCCGGTGTTGATCACCCAGCGCACGGGCTTGGGGGTGAGGGTTTTGAGCGTGGTTTCGATCAACTCGGCGCCCGCTTTGGTCGCACCGCTGTCGATCAGAATCACGCCGTCCGGGGTGACGATGGCGCCAAAAGTGGCGTTGTCGCCGGCGTTGGCGGCATCGCGCTGACCCAAGGGGCCGACGAGGGCGTAGATGTTGTCAGCCACCTTCACCGGCTGCAGCACATTGGCTTGGGCGGCGAAAGAATAGGCCGCCAAGGCGGCGGCGGTGAAGGCTTTGAGCGAGGTCTTGAACACGGTGGTCTCCCTGGTTAGATTTATTTCAGCTTGTAGGCGGCATGGCAGGCCACACAGTTCTGATTCACTTTGGCCAGCGCCGCAAGTGCCGGGCGCAGGTCGCCGCTCACGCTGGCGTTCTGCGCCTCAAGCGCAAACTGGCTGGCGCTTTGTTTGGCGGGGGCTGCTGACGCATGATCGTGCTGGGTCATGCCATGCTGTGCCATGTTGTGCGGCATCGGCGTTGCCGGTGCAAGCCACAAGGCAAGAAAGAGTGAGGCGATGAAAAGGGGGTGTCTTTGCGCCGCAGCAGTTGCCGTGGGCTCATGTGAAGCGCTGCGAGCATG
>CALBRU010000177.1 GCA_937927695.1 uncultured Thiomonas sp.
CAATATTGAAATCAGCGGGGTTGCCGCCCATTTCATTCATCAGGGCTAGATATTGATTGCCCTCATTGGTCAGTGAAGCCGCGTTTGCCTGTGCGGCAAATCCTCCGACCCACAGCATGGCGGGTAGCGCAACCCCGGCCAAGATGGCCGTCTTTTTTGTACGGTTTCTCATAGTCTCCTCGCAGCGGTGAATAAACCAGAATGCGCGAAGCCGTTCGGCTTCGCGCATGAGATGCATCAAGACACCGTGGTGTCTGCAGTGGACGTATCGCCCTTGTTATCGATCCAGGACACAGTCACTTTGTCACCGGTTTTACCGCCTTTGAAACGGAACTCCAGGAACGGGTTTTTGGAGATGGCCGTACCCCAGTCGCAGGTCATCACGGTCTTGTCCCCGTTTTTGCAGGTCACGGACTGGATGAAGTGGGCGGGAATGATTTGGCCAGCTTTGTCCTTCAGCAGGCCGGTTTCTTCGGGGTGGGTCATCAGAACGCGAACGACCACAGCGTCGCCTTCGACGTTCGCCCGCATACGCATCGGAAATGCCATCGTATTACTCCTTAAATAGGTGTGTTGCTGGAATCAGCAAAATTCAAAACGGTGTAAATAGATCGAATTGCTAGATCGAGTTAGCTCAAGTTGCCGCAGGCCAATCAGCCGCCGCAACCACCCAGCGTGACCTTGATCTCTTTTTTGCTGAACAGCAGTTTGTCGCCGACCTTGGCCACGGCATAGACGTTGGAGGTCTGCGCCATCTTGACGCGGGTGGCCACGTTGGGCACCGAAGCGTCGGTCATGTTGAACATGCCGGCGAGAACCGTCGGGTTCTTTTCGATCACAATACCCAGCGCGGTAGTACCGGCCGCATTGCTTTTCACACCCACGGGCACCACAGCGCCATTTTCGGCGATGTCCGGACCAATGATGCTGACATCGGTGCTTTCGGTCGGGGTGCCACCCCAGATCTTGGCAGCGTCGGCAAACGACTTGGCTTCGAACAGAGGCGCATTCCAGCCCGGGGCATCAGCGGCCAGAGCCACATTGGGCATGAGGCCAGCGGTTGCAGCAACGCTCAGGGCGGCTGCGCCTGCACCAATCTGCATGACCTGGCGACGAGTTTGATTCATCAGTCTTCTCCTTAAAGTGAACAGGACAGTACCTGTATCTTGATAACGTATTACTGCTTCGCGCCGTCGACAATCCACTGCGCAATCATCTTGGCATCGCCTTCGCTGATGGTTTGCGGCGGCATGGGGATGGAACCCCAAACACCTGAACCGCCCTTGATGATGCGTGTGGTCAACTCGGCGACCATATCTTTTTTGCCGCCATACTTGGCTGCAACTTCCTTGTAACCTGGGCCGACCAGCTTGTTGTCACCCAAACTATGGCAGGCCAGGCAGGACTTGTCCTTCAAAAGAGCAACCACCTTGGCGTCAGGATTGCTGGCCGCCGCGGCTTTTTCCTTGGCTTTCTTTTCCTGCTCTGCCGCTGATTCGGTCACCATGCCGCGGATCGGACCCCAGGTGCGGTACTGATCTGCGAGGTTGCCGTTATTGTTCAGCGCAAATTCAGGAATGAAGCTGGTGATTTTGGGAGCTGGAGCGCAGTTTTTCATGCAATCCGTGTTGTGGGTATCCGGGATACCCCCATTCCCGATCTCTTTGCCGGGCCACATGCCGTGATTCCAGATCATGCCATTGCGGTTAGGCAGCATATCCTGAACTTGTTGCACGTTGTCGCGGGTGAGCACGAAGTTGCCGGGCACCACGTTGGCGAGGTTCAGCAGATAGGCCACGAGGGCATAGGTGTCGTCCCAGGTCAGCGAGCCCGGCTCGTTCCAGGGCATTGCGCGGTGGATGTAGTCGAACAGCGTGGACACCGTGGACAGCTTTTCGATCGTGGTAGCGCCATCATTGGTATTTGCCAACTTGGCGACACGACCCGTCTTGATGTCCTGCTTGGTGGCCTGATAGGCACCAACCAGAGGCGGGAACACCGCGTTGGAATCGGCAAAATCGCCGTGGCATGAGGCGCACTTGGCCTCCCACAGCTTGGTGCCGGTTGCCACGCTGCCTTGACCTACCGGCAGGCCGGCGAAATCAGGGCGAACATCGATGTTCCAGGCCTTGATTTCATCGGGCGTCGCCGTACGACCCAAGGTGGCATCGAGCTTCAGGTCCTTTGCGGGGACTTGGGGATGGACGGGCATGCCTGCAGCCTGCGCCACCGAGGCGCCGCCGACAAACATTCCTCCCAGAATGACCGCCAGCGCGGCTTTACGAATTCGCGAGTTGGACATTGCGAACATCTCCATTTTCTTCAACTTGCCAAGTTTGGATTGCGTTGTTGTGATAGACGGACCGAGTACCGCGCACTTTGCGCAGTTCTTCATAGGTGGGCTGCACCATACCGGTTTCGTCAATCGCGCGACTTTGCATGAAGGCGACTTGCCCTTTCCATACCCAAGGCACATTGAACCGAGTGAATGCCTTGCTCTGGATCGGCCCCTCAAGACGCGCGGGCTGCCAGTTCACGCCGCCGTCAAACGAGACGTCGACACGCTTGATTTTGCCGCGGCCCGACCAAGCCAAACCCGAGACGTTGTAGAGCCCTTTGTCCAATAACACCTGACCCCCGGACGGCGAGGTGATCACCGACTTGACTTCCATGACCGAGGTGTATTGGCGCAGACGGCCATCGGGCATCAGATCGACGTAGCCCACGGTTTCGTCCTTGGTGGCGAAAGGCTGGGTACCGAGCTTGATGCGGCGCAGGTACTTGATGTTGGAAACGCCCTCGACCCCCGGCACCACCAAACGCAACGGGTAGCCGTTTTCCGGGCGGAGCATTTCGCCGTTCTGACCGTAGGCCACCAGCACTTCGCCCGAAAGCACGAGCGACATCGGGATGGTGCGGTTTTCGGTCGAGCCGTCAGCGCCTTCAGCCATGATGAAGCGAACGCCCTTGAGGTCGGCGCCGCAGTCTTCGAGAATGTCGATGAGCGGCACACCAGTGAACTCGGAGCAGGACACCATGCCGTGCGTGTATTGCACGGTCGGCAGGGCCACGTTGCCCCATTCCATCGCGGAGTTGGCGCCACATTCGATGAAGTGGAAGCGCGACACCGGCTGCATGCGCATGATGTCGCCCACGGTATACACCTTCGGGTTCTTGATGAGATTCTTCTCACCCATCACCATGAAGCGGAAGTCTTCCGGGTTGATGTCATACCAGCCCTGGTGAGAGCGGTTGAAGTGCAGACCAGCCGGCGTGACGATGCCGAACATGCCTTGCAGCGGCGCGAAGGCCACGTTGGCCTGGTTGACCGCGGCCAGCCCCGGACTAATGCGACGCACCAAATCCTTCTCGTACTTGGAAGGCATGCCGTAGGGCGGCTCGTTCACCGGAGCGCCCAGCGTGGTGCGCCACTCCTGCTCTTTCAGGATGAACTTGCTGCCCTTGTCACCCTCCCAGTCCTTGCGATCGGCTGCGTAGACGTTCGCTGCACCGCCAGCGGCCATGGTGGCGCTGGCCGTCAGAAACGCTTTACGCAAAAAGTCGCGGCGACCTCCCTGAACCTGGGCGATCTGCTCAGCGCTCAGGAAGTTTTCCGGTGCTTTACGCAGCCGGCCTAGCTTTTTTGTGTAGTCACTCATCCTCTTTCTCGCTTAGTAGGCACGTCGGGCCAGGCGATCCGTCTGCGAAACCGATTCAGGATCATCGAGCTCGATGGCAATTTGAGTACACACGGTCCGGCACAACTGCACTGCCTTCTCGCTCTGCACACGGTAATAAACCAGATTACCGACGCGGCGCTTGGCGACCACACCGGCTTGATACAACACCTTGAGATGCTGGGACACGTTGGGCTGGGTCGAGTCGACCGAGTCCATGATTTCTGTCACGCTTTTTTCGCCTGTACAGATGGAATTGAGGATGCGCAAGCGCAGGGGGGTGGCGAGGACGCCGAAGAGCTCGGCGGCGGAATCGAACACCCGATCCGCGTCGACCGAGAGATCATCTGCGGGCGACGTCACCAGTTCCGGGAGCGTGTCAGTTTGTGGCATATGAATTTGCTTATAAGCAAGCACTGATATTTTTCAAACCCTGACGGGGCTTGTCCACCCTTGGCGGCTAGGAGTTTCCCTAGTCAGGGACGCGCAATTGCATCAGGAATTTGCTGAAGGGCAAGCGGGTCTTCCAGTGTAGTGAGGTCGCCGGGGTCACGGCCTTCGCAAATTGCCTGGATCGCGCGACGCAACATTTTTCCTGAGCGGGTCTTGGGCAGGGCCGTCACCAGGCAGATGCGCTGGGGTCGAGCGACGGCGCCGAGTTGGGCATCGACATGGGCGGCGATGGAGGCCTGATTGGCCTGCGGAGTCATCTTGTCCTGCCCCGGACGCAGCACCACGAAGGCCCAGGCGGCTTGTCCCTTGAGTGCATCCTGCACGCCCACGACGGCCACCTCGGCCACTGCGGGATGCGCGCTGATGCTCTCTTCGATTTCGCGCGTGCCGAGCCGGTGGCCAGCCACATTGATGACATCGTCGGTACGGCCGAGGATGTAGAGATAGCCGTCGGCGTCCTGACGGCCCCAGTCGAAGGTGGAATACACCTGCCGGTTCGGGTATGTACTCCAGTAGGTATCAACAAAACGAGCGTCGTCACCCCAGATGGTTTGCAGACAACCCGGCGGTAGCGGCCAGTCGATCGCCACCACGCCTTTTTCTCCGGGAGCGACCGGCTCGCCGTCTGTTTCGTTGCGCAGGCAGACTTTGTAACCCGGCATGGAAACGCCGGGGGAGCCCATGCGAGAAGCCACGTCGGGAAATCCCAGCGGGGTTGCCAGAATGGGCCAGCCGGTTTCGGTTTGCCAATAATTGTCGATCACCGGCTTGTCCAGCGATTCAGCCGCCCAGCGGCCGGTGGGTTCGTCCAGCGGCTCGCCCGCGAGAAAAATGGCACGCAGACTCGACAGATCGTGTCGGTGCAACAGCGCGGGGTCATGGCGCTTGAGCACGCGCATGGCGGTCGGGGCGGAAAACATCTGATTGACGCGATACTGCTCGACGATGCGCCAAAACACAGCGGCATCCGGGCGGATGGGGGTGCCCTCGTACAGAATGGTGGTCATGCCGGTGAGCAAAGGCGCATACACGATATAGCTATGCCCCACGACCCAGCCGATGTCGCTCGTACAGAAAAACGTTTCCCCGGGCTGACCGCCGAAAATTACTCGCATGGACAGTTGCAGCGCCACGGCGTACCCCCCGGTATCGCGCTGCACACCCTTGGGTTTACCCGTCGTGCCCGAGGTATAGAGGATATAGCTTGGATGGGTGGAATCGACCCAGACGCAGGGCACTTCCGCGCGGGCATGCCGGGTGCGCAAATCGGCGTAGGAAACATCGCGCGGCGCCTGCCGGGCCCAATCCGCCAGCCCGCGATCGACCACGATGACCTGCTCGGGCGGGTGCTGCGACAGACGCAGCGCTTCGTCGAGCAAGGGTTTGTACGGCACGACCTTGCCAGCGCGCGATCCAGCGTCGGCGCTGACGATAACTTTGGGTTGCGCATCATCGATACGCGCGGCAAGGCTCACCGACGCGAACCCGCCGAATACCACCGAATGCACCGCGCCCAGTCGCACGCAGGCCAGCATGGCGAACACCGCCTCGGGAATCATCGGCATATAGATCAGCACCCGCTCGCCCTGGGTGACGCCCAGACTCTGCAGACTGGCCGCCATGATCTGCACCTCGCGGTGCAGCTCGGCGTAGCTATAGCTCACCTCCTGGCCTGTTTCGGTGGACACATACACCAGCGCGGCTTGCCCGGCGCGCTCGGGCAGATGACGGTCGACCGCGTTGTGACAGAGGTTGGTCAAGCCCCCAGAAAACCAGGCGGAGAATGGCGGCTTGCTGCGGTCGAGCACGCTGTTCCACGGCTTTTTCCAATCGATGGCCTGTGCCTGTTCGGCCCAGAAAGCTTCGGGTGAATCGACGCTGCGGCGGTAAAAATCGGCGTAAGACACATCAAACATCGCACTGTCTCCTGTTTTGTATGAATGCAGCCCAGCCTAGGAATGAGCGCTGACGCCGAACTGACTCGTCGATGAGCTGAGGAGAGGCGCGATCAAATCTTCACGACAAGCCGCCCCCGCACTTTGCCGTCGAGCAATTCTTGCGCGGCGGTTTGAGCCTGATCGAGCGGTATGTCGTGAGCGATCTGGTCGAGCATCGGCGCATTGATCAAATCGGCCAGCTTCTGCCAGGCTTTGCACCGAGCCGACTGCGGCTGCATCACGCTGTCGATTCCCGCCAGCGTCACGCCCCGCAGAATGAAGGGCGCCACCGTGGTCGGGAAATCCATGCCTCCCGCCAGTCCACACGCGGCCACCACGCCGCCCCAACGGGTTTGCGCGCAGGCGTTGGCCAGGGTGTGGCTGCCCACCGTATCCACCACCGCAGCCCAGCGCTCTTTCTGTAACGGTTTGCCGGGCGACGAAAGCGTGTTGCGGTCGATCACCTCAGCGGCCCCTAGCGCGCGCAAATAAGCTTCCTCCTGCAATTTCCCGGTAGATGCCACCACCGTCCAGCCCATTTTGGCCAGCAGCGCCACGGCCACACTGCCCACGCCGCCGCTCGCCCCCGTCACCAGCACACTGCCCTGCGCGGGAATCGCCCCATGCCGCTCGATCGCCAGTACGCACAACGCCGCGGTATAACCAGCCGTACCCAGCGCCATGGCCTGTCGCGCGGTGAAGGCCTTGGGCAGCCGGATCAACCAGTCTCCATTCAGCCGCGCTCGCTGACTCAGGCAACCCCAATGCGTTTCGCCCACGCCCCAACCGTTGAGCACCCAGCGGTCGCCAGGCTGCCAGTCGGCATGCGTGCTTTCAAGCACCGTGCCCGCGCCGTCGATGCCCGGCACCATGGGCCAGCGCCGCACGACCGGGCCGCGGTTGGTCAGCGCCAGCGCGTCTTTGTAGTTCAGGGAGGAATAGTCCACCGATACGGTCACATCCCCGGCGGGGAGTTCTTCCTCTTGCAAGGTCGTCAGCGCGGCGCTGAAACCTTGTTCTGTTTGATCGAGCTTCCAGGCAGTGAACATCGTGTTTTCCCGTTGAGGCGGCAATGCTTCTTGCACTGCACAATGATTGACACATTCGAACGTTCTATCTAAATTCACGCGATTATGCGTGTCAACCCCTTGTTCGCCCAGATTGCCTTGGCCTGTTGCCTGTTTGGACCATGCGGCATCACCTCAGTCTGGGCCGACCCGCGTGCGCTGCCCCAGATCGACCCGGCCCAGCCCTCTGAAAAAGCGGTGCAAGACGTGCAAAACGCCCAGCGCGACGACGCCTCGCTGCGCCAGTGGCTGACGCAAAACGGCTTTGTGCATCAGGTCTCCACCCGGGCTTCCGACCTGGTGGTCAATGCGCTGAGCTTTCTGGGCGTGAAATATCGCTACGGCGGCGACTCGGCGCGCAGCGGCTTCGATTGCTCGGGTTTTGTGCGCTACGTCTATCAGGAAACGCTGGGCACGGTGCTGCCGCACAACGCAGCGCAGCAGGCGCACGAAGGCGAAAAGATTCCGGAAAGCCAGCTCAAACCGGGCGATCTGGTGTTTTTCAACACGTTGCGCCGAGCCTTCTCGCATGTGGGCATTTACATCGGCGATGGTCAGTTCATTCACTCTCCCCGGCCGGGCCAGACTGTCCGCGTCGAAAATCTCGATTCGCCTTACTGGGCCAAACGCTTCGACGGCGCACGCCGCATCATGACGAGCCCGCAGACCGAAGTCGCGCAAGACGATCCAGGCAGCAGCCCGAGCGACACGGCGGCACAGGCCGGGCAATGAGTGAACTCGGCACTCACTTCCGAGCAGTTAAAAAAAAAACGGGCCAAGGCCCGTTTTTTTATCGCCGTGGCGGCGGCAGATCGGTACAGCTGCCCTCTGCTGCCTCGGCTGCCAGACCCACGGATTCGCCCAGCGTGGGATGCGGATGGATGGTGCGGCCAATGTCCACCGCATCCGCCCCCATCTCGATCGCCAGGGCGATTTCGCTGATAAGGTCGCCCGCGTGCGTGCCGACAATACCGCCACCGACGATGCGGTGCGTCGCCTTGTCGAACAACAGCTTGGTGAAACCCTCGTCACGCCCGTTGGCGATGGCGCGGCCCGATGCCGTCCACGGAAACAGCCCCTTGGTTACGGCGATGCCTTGCGCTTTGGCTGCGTCTTCGGTCAGGCCAACCCAGGCGATCTCCGGATCGGTATAGGCCACGCTAGGGATCACCCGCGCGTCGAATGCCGACTTCGCCAGCGCGTCGTCGCCCTTGAGTTCGCCCGCGCACACCTCGGCGGCGACATGGCCCTCGTGCACCGCCTTGTGCGCCAGCATGGGCTGACCGACGATGTCGCCAATGGCATGGATGTGCGGCACATTGGTGCGCAACTGCGCATCCATCGGA
>CALBRU010000178.1 GCA_937927695.1 uncultured Thiomonas sp.
ACGCTTGCGCTTCGTGCTATGACTTGTGGCGTAGTGCAGGATGGCGTAGAATCGGTCACACCAAGGTGAGCAGGAAGAAGGTGAAACCTGCAAAGTACACAACGTAGGCCTGCCCCCGACTTCCTTTGGAGGATCTTTGCCTTGTTCGATGAATTGCGCCGCCTGCCCCACCCGACGATTGTCGCCCTGATTGCCATGGCGAGCGCGGTGTTCTTCGTCGGGACGGCTTTCGCTCCGAATCTGATTTCAGATTATGGGGTGGTGCCTTCGCGGCTGACGTCGGCCTGGAACGATCTGGTGGGAGGCGGCGGGAGCGTCAACAGCGCCGCCGTGCTGCTCACCCTGCTGCTTTGCGTACTGATCTGGGCGGCTGTGCTGCTGCCGCGCATCTGAGCCCAGCGCGGCGTCGCGCTGCTGCATAAGATGCACGTCATGGAAACCGACGCTGCCTCCTCTCCTTTGCAACGCATTGCCCGCGTGTTCGAACAATTACGCGCCGACCAGCTCGAAGTGCTGGCGCAGGTCTATGCGCCGCAGGCCACTTTTCAAGACCCGTTCAACCGCGTGCAGGGCCTGCCCGCCATCACGGCGCAGTTTGCGCACATGTACGCCAAACTGCATGCGCCGCGTTTTGTGGTGAGCGAGGTCTCCGGGCAGGGTAATGTGGGGTGGATGACCTGGGATTTCCACTTCGCCCTGCGCAAAGGCGCGTCTGCGCAGGTCGTGGCTGGCGCTACGCGCTTCGTGCTCGATGCGCAGGGGCTGGTGATGGACCACCGCGACTATTGGGACGCCTGCGATTTCTACGCCACGGTGCCGGTGCTCGGCGCCGTGGTGCGGTGGCTGAAACGCGCTGCCGCTGCCGGCTGAACTGGTTCTAATCGAGCCAGCCCTTTTTGCGGAAAAACCAGAACGGCGCGATGACCGAGAACACCATCAGCCCCAGCGCGAAGGGGTAGCCGAAGTGCCAGTCGAGTTCGGGCATGAGTTTGAAGTTCATGCCGTAGATGCTGGCGATGAGCGTGGGCGGCAGCATGGCCACCGAGGCCACCGAAAAAATCTTGATGACCTTGTTCTGGTTGATGTTGATGAAGCCCACCGTGGCGTCCATCAGGAAGTTGATCTTGTCGAAAAGGAAGGCGGTGTGGCCGTCGAGCGAATCGAGATCGCGCAGAATCTGCCGCGCCTCTTGCGACTGATCGGCGCTGAGATGGCGGCTGCGCAGCAGAAAGCTCAGCGCGCGGCGGGTGTCCATGACGTTGCGGCGGATGCGGCCGTTCAGGTCTTCCTGCTGCGCGATGCCAGTGAGCGCCTCCGAGGCGTCCTGGTCGCTGGGGCGCGGCTTGAGAATATGCGCGCCGATGGCCTCCAGGTCGTCGTAAATGCCTTCGAGCGTATCGGCCGAATACTCGGCGTCGGTGAGGTAGAGCGCGAGCAGCACGTCGGTGGCGTTTTCAATCAGCCCGGGCATGCGCCGCGCCCGCAGCCGCAGCAGTCGGAACACGGTGAGATCGTGCGTGTGAATGGAAAACAGCACGCTGCCGTGGATGATGAAAGCCACGCGCTCGTTGCGCGGGCGCTCTTCGTCGCTGATGAGAAAGTCGGAACGCAGATGCAGCTGGTTGTCGTCCTCCTCCTCGTAAAACCGCGCGGATTCTTCCAGATCCTGATCGAGGACGTCTGCGGGGATGGTCAGGCCGAAGCGGGCCTCGACCCAGCCCAGTTCGCGGGGGTCGGCAGATTCCAGATCGACCCAGACGGGCTGCAGCCCCGCGAGGATTTGCGGGTCGCCGATCTCCTGCTGCACCAGGCGACCATTCTTGAGGGTGAACACATTGAGCATAGGGCTGCATTATGCGCAATGCGGGTCGGGCGCGGTGAGCTTGAAAAATGCCTTAATCGCATCGCGCTGCGCCAGCGCATCGGCCCGGCCGAGATCGACCAGCGCGCTGAGGTAATCCGGCGTGAACAGCAGATAACTGGCCAACGCCGATCCGCGGCCTGTACCCATGCCCACCGATTGCAACAGCAGCCGCGCGCCACGGGGCATGCTGCGCCAGTGCCGCGCGGCAATGGCGTCGATCGAGGTGGAGGGCAGCAGGGTGAGCGTGGGCAGGGCGCGGTAAGGCAGGTTGGCGCACACCTCGGGCGGCAGATCCGCCAACATGCGGTTGATGCGCCCGGCCTGCTGCACATCGGCGCGCAGGGTGTCGAGAAAAACGCTGGACATGGCGTGCGCCGCGATCTCCGCCACACTGGGGTAGGGCGGCAGATGCAGGCGCATTTGCCCCGCCTCGGGATGCGGCTCGGCCACGCCGATGGCCAGAGCGCGTTCAGCGCCCAGATGGATGGCCGGCGCCAGCGGGGCGAGCTGGCGCATGGCGCCGTCGCCAAAGTATTCCGGCCCGACTTCGCCATACAGCGGCGTGGCCGGAAACACGAAGGGCAGGGCGCTGGAAGCCAGCAGATGCTCCACGCCGATGGGCTGCGCAATGCCCCACAGACCAGGCCGTCGCCAGGGTTGCACCTCGGGGCGGGCCTGAAAAAAGGTGATGTGCCGTCCGCTGGTGTAGCTGGAGGTGGCCACAGATAGCGCGCGCAAGGCGCCGCTCTGAATCGCGGCGTCCACCGCATCGAAGTGCAGCAAGCGGCCCAGGGTGTCGGCCAGCGGGGTGTTGTCGAGCAGGGCGCGCGGGTTCTGCTTCCACAGCCAGCCGAACGTCATCAGCCCGAGCCAGCGCGCGCCGCCGCGCAGCAGTTGCCCTGTGCCGACCTCGAACACCTCATGCGCCTGCAGGGTGCTCCAAAGTGTTTGCAGCTCATGCAGGGCGGCTGGCCAGTCGGCGCAGCGGCTGGCGAAATACGCCGCATTGACCGCCCCGGCCGAGGTGCCGCACACCACGGGAAACGGGTTGCGCTGCGCGGGCCAGCCCTGCGCCTGCAGAATCTCGCCCACCCCACCGAGCGCACCAGCCTGATAGGCCGTGCGCGCCCCGCCGCCCAGCAGCACCAGGGCCGCGTTTTGCGGCGGTGGGTTGTCGGCGGAAGTCGTGTTGTCGGGCATGGCGGCGTTCAAAATACCATCCTGCCGCCGCACAAACCATGCGGAAAAGGCCTATCGCACGAAGCGGTACACCCCGTCGTCAACCTGCCGGCGCAGTTGCCCATCGAACCACAGCTTGTGCAGATGGGCGATGGACTCGCCCATTGCGAAGGTGATCTGGTGGACGTCCAGCGGGCGTTTGAACAGCACGGGCAGCAGATCGGCCGCGGTTTGCGGCGTGGCGCAGGCCTGCATCACCTCGGCCAGACGCTCGTGGTGATGCTGCTGCAACTGCCCGATGCGGGCCAAGGCGCCGCGGAAGGGCAGGCCGTGCGAGGGGAAGATCAGCGTGTCGTCCGACAGCAAGGTGGCGAAGCGCGCCAGGCTGTCGAGAAACTGAGATCGGAAGAGCACACGTCTGAACTCCAGTCACTAGCTTATCTCGT
>CALBRU010000179.1 GCA_937927695.1 uncultured Thiomonas sp.
AGCCCAGTCTGCCGCGCCAGCTCGGTGGCCACGCGCACGCCGAATGAAGCATGGGTGTTGAGCCCGGTGCCCACCGCGGTGCCACCCACGGCCAGTGCATAGACCGGCCCCAGCGCGGCATCGATGGCGCGGCGCGCCAGATCGAGTTGAGCGACATAGCCTGAAAATTCCTGCCCCAGAGTGAGAGGCGTGGCGTCCTGCAGATGAGTGCGGCCGATTTTCACGATGTCGGCGAACGCATCGGCCTTGGTCTGCAAGGTGGTGCGCAGGGCGATGAGTGCGGGCAGCAGATATTGCACGGTCTGCGCAGCCGCTGCAACATGCATGGCCGTGGGGAAAATATCGTTCGACGACTGGCCCATATTGACTTGGTCGTTGGGATGCACGATGCGCGCCAGCCCGACGCCCCCCCCCAGCAGCACCGAGGCGCGGTTGGCCAGCACCTCGTTCATATTCATATTGGTCTGCGTGCCCGAGCCGGTTTGCCAGACCGCCAGCGGAAACTCGTCGGGGTAGCGCCCGGCGATGACCTCATCGGCCGCCTCGACGATGGCCTGGGCGATGCGCAGATCGAGCTTGCCCAGTTCGGCATTCACGCCAGCGCAGGCGCGCTTGACCAGCGCCAGGGCGCGGATGAACTCGCGCGGCATCTGCTCGGTGGAAATGGCGAAATGCTGCAGCGAGCGCTGCGTCTGCGCGCCCCACAGATACGCTTCGGAAACCTCGATGGGGCCGAAGGAATCGGTTTCAAAGCGCATGCCTTCGCTGGGCGCTTTGGGCTGTTGAGCGGTATTGCCGTCTTGGTTCATGGGGTATCTCTCCTGATCGGTTGGAGTGTTTGTAGCGCCTGCGCTCCAACATTTCCACTGGCGAGATTGTGACCGCATCATTCAACCATCTGCCTCAGGTAAAGTTTTGCGATGCGACTTGCGATTGGATACGGATGTCAGCTTGACCCGAGTCGGTTTGAACTCCTAGACTGCAAAGCAACAACAACGGCGATGGAGTTCGCCAAAACCGCGCGGGGCTGCCCCCAAGCTGATAACTCCTACCTGCCGCAAGCCATGCAGCCGCTTGCGTTTCATGACAGGGAGGAACCATGCGCGGTGACGTCATCTTGCAGCAAATTTGCCAGGTCCTGGCCATTGCGCTGCTCTCGCCTTTGCTGCATGGTTTCATCGTCACGATGGAAGAGAAGGTGCAGCGCGGCTACGGCCCCAGCCTCTTTCAGCCCTACCGCGATCTGTTCAAGTGGTTCCGCAAAGAGATCGTGGTGCCGCAGACGGCCTCGTGGATCTTCTGGGTCGCGCCCATCGTGGCGTTCGCGGCCATGCTCACCGTGCCCATACTCATCCCGGTGCTGACCGACTATCCGCTGCCGCTCTCCGACATGGGTGACATTCTCGGCGGCGGGCTCATCCTCACCCTGGGCGGCTTCGCCATCCTGCTGGCCGGCCTGGACAGCGGCCATCCCTATGGCGGCCTGGGGTCGAGCCGCGAGGCCATGCTGTCCATCCTGGCCGAGCCCACGCTGATCATGGTGTTCGTCGGCATCACGCTGCTGGCGCAGGCCATGCTGCCGTTCGTCGTCAACCATCTGCTGGTGGCTAGCCCGGAGGTGTTCTGGAGCCCGGCGCACCTGTTTCTGGTCGCGGCGTTTTTCATTTTGCTCACGGTGGAAACCGAGCGCCTGCCCATCCATTCGAGCATCCACTACGAGATCTACATGATCGGCGAGGCCCGCATCCTCGAATACTCCGGCCCGCTGCTGGCGCTGCTCAAGTGGGCGTCGTGGATGAAGCAGGCCATCCTCTACACCATTTTTCTTAATGTGCTGACCATTCCCTGGGGGCTGTCCGTCCAGGGCACGGCGCTGGGCATGCTGGGGGCCACCGTCGCGCTGCTGGGCAAGTGGGCGCTGCTGGGGCTGATCATGGTGTTCGTGGACACCGCGCAGTCGCGCCTGCGCTTCTACCGCTATCAGGAGCCGCTGGCGCTGTCTTTCCTGATGGCGATTCTCGCCATCGTCGCGCGCCAGGTGTGAGGGCCCAACCATGCTGATCTTCCACCTCGGCGGCGTGCAGGCCTCGCTGTTCAGCCTATTGACCATCATCGCGCTCATCCTGGCTTTCGTCATGCTGGGTTCGCACTGGATCAAGAACCACATCCTGGCCTTCGCTGCGGAGTCGTGGGTGATTGCGGCGCTGTCGGCGTCCATCGGCATCACCGGCCACTATCCCGAACTGGTGTTCATCGCCGCGCTGACCGCGCTGTTCCGCGGCACCTTGCTGCCGTATCTGCTGGTGCGCATCGTCAACGGACTGGGGCAGAACCGCGAGTTCACGCCACTGCTGCAACCGGCATCGAGCCTCGTGCTCGGAGGCTTTCTGGTGCTGTTTTCCTACGCCCTGGCGGAAAAGCTCGGGGTGCGCATGAATCTGGTGGACAACATCG
>CALBRU010000180.1 GCA_937927695.1 uncultured Thiomonas sp.
CTTGCCCCTCGGCCGGATTCGATCCGCCAGCCGCGACCGTGTAATAGAAGCCACCGTCGTTGATCTTGGCCGCGAACTCAGTCGTGTTGTGCTCGCTCTCCAAGTTCTGGCAACGCGACACAAAAACCAAGGCGCGCTGGATTGCCTCGTCGTCTGGCTCATTGCCGGCCGCACGGAGCGCGTCGATCATGTAGCTGGTGTTCGACAAATCGGGCCGCTCCGGACCGCCGTAGCCGACGCCGCCATAGGCATTGTCGGATTTGTCGCGCCCCTTGGCCTCGTCGAACTGCAAACCCTTAACGAACTTCTCGGCATCGTCGAGCGTCTTGTCGTTGGCGTAATCCTCGGCATGCAGCCCCAGGGCGCGGGCTTTCACGCGCATATTGATGTCCTTGGACACCAGCACCACAGGCCGCTCGGTATGGATGTGCGTGAGATCCTGCAGCACCGCCAGAATCTGGTTGTCCGCCTTGCCCTGAGGCAGCGCGATGGGCAGTTCGACATCGTGCGCGCGGGTCTGGAAGAACAGGCGTCCCTTGGCCTCCGCATGGCCGGTGCGATTCAGCGCGATACCTTGGTCGATGCCGCTGCCGGTATCGGCCACCAAAGCATCGAGCTCACGGCTGACCTGGCGGCCATTGCGCGCCACTTCCGAGAGGCCCTTTTTGTGCGCATCCAGTTCTTCCAGCGTGACCATCGGCAGATAGATGTCGTGCTCTTCAAAACGGTAGAGCGACATCGGGTCGTGCAGCAGCACATTGGTGTCGAGGACGAAGAGCTTGGCGGGTTGCTGGGCAATGGGCGCCCGCTTGGGCTGCACCGCCTTCTGGGCGGAACGATCCGCCGCAGCGGGGACGGCCTCGCGCGGTATCGGCTGGCGTGTTTGGCGCGTGGATGCCGCGGGCTGCACCGCCGCAGGTATAACTGCGACAGCCGACGCGGTCTCCTGAGGCATTGGGCGGGCCTTGTCGAGCGCCGTGGTCTTTCGCGAAGCGGAGGGCGTGTGTGTGGTCTGTGTGGTCGACGGAGCAGCTTGGGTCAGCAGGCTGCCCATGGTCTTGGGTGGGGGAGGCAGGGGCATGAGGCGAATGGATAGGCTTGCAGACGTGGGAAGGGGATGGAATCGGAGAGGCTGATTCAGGGGCGGATAGACCGCAAAACCGCAACAAAAAACCGCTGACCATCGCGAGACGGTACAGCGGCTTTCACATAGTTGGCCACCTCAGGATGAGATGTGCGCCTGCTGTCGATGCACAGCATGCGCAACCCGCGATGAGTGCCCAGGGTGCTGCGGAGTCTGATGTTCAAAACAAAGCGCCGCGTTGGGGTGATTGGGGTTCAGAGTTTCTGGATGACGTCGAGTACTTCGTCAACGTGCCCCGCGACTTTGATCCCGCGCCATTCCTGCCGCAGGACGCCGTCGGCATCGATGACGAAGGTGCTGCGCTCGATGCCCTTGACCTTCTTACCGTACATGATCTTGTTCTTCACCACGCCGAACATGTGGCAGAGTTTTTCTTCCGTATCAGCGATCAATTCGAACGGCAGTTCGAGGTGCTCCTTGAACTTTTCGTGCGACAACAGGTTGTCGCGCGAGATGCCAAAAATCACCGCATTGGCCTGCTCGAATGCTTCGAAGTTGTCGCGAAAGTGCATGGACTCGGTGGTGCACCCGGGCGTCATGTCCTTGGGATAGAAGTAGAGAACAATTTTTTTGCCCAGATAGTTTTTCGGGCTGAACTGCACGCCACTGGTGGCGGCGGCTTCGAAATCGGGAACCACTTTATTCAAGACCAAAGCCATGAAGTCTCCTGCTGGGCTGCTGCATCGTTTCTCCTCGTTCTGATCAGTCGTTGATACTGCTGAGGGAAACGGAAGGACGTAAAACCTTATTTTATCTTGCCGCGCGAACCAGGGCCGGTTCACGCTGTTTTACGTCGTTTCGCGCCGGTCCGATCATTCGATCATCAGAGCGGCCAGCACATGACGGCCTTCGCCCGCCAGAATGTTGTAGGTGCGACAGGCGGCGGCGGTGTCCATGACTTCCCAGCCGATGCGGCGCGAGATGAGTTGGCGCATCAAGGCGGCGGGCAGAAGATGCTGCACTCGGCCCGTGCCAATCAGCACCACCTCGGGCAGCGGATCGAGCAGCAGGGCGTCGATGTGTGCGGGCAACAGCGCGCCGACCTGCTCGGCACCCCAGGGCTTTGGCGCCTGCTGCGGGGCGAACACGCAGGCGCTGGTGTGGCGCACGCCATTGACTTCAACATAGCCCGGCCCATAAGCGGAAACCATCTGCGTATCGGGGGAGAAGTCGGGCTGGAGTTTCATGACTGGGCGGGTGCGGGCCGTTACAACAGGCTCGCGCGGGGCGGGCGTGGGGGAGAGGGCGGCGCAAACCGAGGGAAATGCAAGAGTTGAAGGTGCAGATCAAGGTAAATTATAGGGTTCGCCCTGCGCATGGCGGGCGGGCGCGGGTCTGAATCCCCTACCCTGAAGTGATGCGCTCAGGATGAGGATGAGTTGTCAGGGTGGCAGCACGCACGGTGTTTGTGCGGACGCTTTTTCTAGGCTGAGAGTGAGGTGGTTGTGCGCGAATTCCGGAAGTCCGACAAATTGGCCGATGTTTGCTATGACATCCGCGGTCCCGTGCTCGACAAGGCGCGGCAAATGGAAGAGGAGGGGCAGCGGATCATCAAGCTCAACATCGGCAATCTGGCCGTGTTCGGCTTCGAGCCGCCCGATGAGATCGTGCAGGACATGATCCACAACCTGCCCAGTGCTGCGGGCTACACCGATTCCAAGGGGCTGTTCGCGCCGCGCAAGGCCATCGTGCATTACTCGCAGGAAAAGGGCATAGCCGGGGTGAGCATTGACGATGTGTTCATCGGCAACGGCGCCTCCGAGCTCATCAACATGAGCATGAACGCGCTGCTCAACAATGGCGACGAGGTGCTGATTCCCGCGCCGGACTACCCGCTCTACACCGCGTCTGTGGCGCTGTCCGGCGGCAAGCCGGTGCACTACATCTGCGATGAGCAGTCGGACTGGTATCCAGACATTGCCGACATCCGCAGCAAGATCACGCCCAACACCCGGGCCATCGTGGTGATCAACCCCAACAACCCGACCGGCGCGCTGTACCCGCGCGAATTGCTCGAAGAGATCGTGCAGGTGGCGCGCGAGCATGAGCTCATCGTGTTCGCCGACGAGATTTACGACAAGACGCTATACGACGGCAACATGCACACCAGCATCGCCTCGCTGGCAGACGATGTGCTGTTCATCACCTTCAACGGTCTGTCGAAAAACTACCGCTCCTGCGGCTACCGCTCGGGCTGGATGGTGGTGTCGGGCAACAAACGATATGCGCGCGACTACATCGAGGGCCTGACCATGCTGGCCTCGATGCGCCTGTGCGCCAATACGCCGGGTCAACTGGCGATTCAGACCGCGCTGGGGGGGTATCAGAGCATCAAGGATCTGGTCGCGCCGCAGGGGCGCCTGACCAAGCAGCGTGATTTGGCTTACGACCTGCTCATGCAGATTCCGGGCGTCAGCGTGGTCAATCCCAAGGCGGCGCT
>CALBRU010000181.1 GCA_937927695.1 uncultured Thiomonas sp.
CGGCGCGGTGGCCCACGCAGCCCAGCGCCTGCATCAGCGGCAGGCCGCTGTCGGCGGCGAATTGCAGCGCGGTGGACAGTAGCAGCTCCAGCCCGGTGGCGCCGGGAGCGGCGTCGGCGAAGGTCTGGGTCTTGTCGTCGGCGCTGATGGGGGTGTGGTCGGAGCACAGGGCGTCGATGGTGCCATCTGCCAAGGCGGCGCGCAGGGCGTCGCGGTCTCTGCTCTGGCGCAGCGGCGGGTCGAGCCGGGCCCGGGCGTCGAAGTAGCCGATGTCGAAGTCGGTGAGCATGAGGTTGTTGATCGACACGTCGCAGGTGAGCGGCAGCCCCTCGGCCTTGGCCTGGCGCACCAGCGCAACGCCAGCGGCGCTGGAAAGCTTGCTCACATGCACCGCGCAGCCGGTGGCGCGCATGAGTTCGAACAGGGTGTGCAGGGCCACGGTTTCGGCCATGGCGGGCACGCCGCTCAGGCCCAGGCGCTGCGCATAGGCGCCGCTGGCGGCGATACCGCCGCGGCTGAGTGAGGCGTCCTGCGCGCGCAGCCAGACCTTGTAACCGAAGGTGCTGGCGTATTGCATGGCGCTGTAGAGCACCTTGGTGTCGGCCACGGGCGTATCGGCCTGGGAGAAGCCGATGCAGCTCGCCCGGGTGAGTTCGGCCATTTCGCTCAAACGCTCGCCCTTGAGCCCTTTGGTGAGTGCGCCCAGCGGATAGACGCGGGCGCTCTTGATGCGGCGCGCGCGCCAGCGCAGCATTTCCACCAGACTGGGTTCGTCGAGCACCGGGTCGGTGTCGGGCGAGCAGACCACGCGGGTGACGCCGCCGGCCAGCGCCGCGCCCAGTTCGGTTTCCAGCATGCCCTCGTGTTCATAGCCGGGCTCGCCCAGGCGGGCGCAGAGGTCGATGAGGCCGGGCAGCACGAGCAGGCCGCGCGCATCGAGCGTCTGCTCGGGGGCGAAGCCTTCGGGCGCTTGGCCCACGGCGACGATGCGCTCGCCGGAGATGGCAATGTCGCCCTTGGCATCGAGCCCGCGCAGCGGGTCGATGAGGCGGCCGCCGCGAATCAGAAGTTGCGTGGTGCTCATGATGGGCTTTCTGTGGTGGCGACGATGGACAGCACGGCCATGCGCACGGCGATGCCGAAGCGCACCTGATCGAGGATCACGCTGCGCGGGCCATCGGCCACCGCGCTGTCGATCTCGACGCCGCGGTTGATGGGGCCGGGATGCATGACGATGACATCGGGCTTGGCCAGCGTCAGGCGCTCGGGGGTGAGGCCGTAGGTCATGTTGAATTCATGCGCCGACGGCAGCAGCGCGCCCGACATGCGCTCGTTCTGCAAGCGCAGCATCATGATGACGTCGGCGCCGCGGATGCCCTCGGCCATGTCGTGGCAGACGCGCACGCCCATGTCGCGCAGATTGTCGGGCGCCAGGGTCTTGGGGCCGACGGCGCGCACCTCGGCCGCGCCCAGGGTGGTGAGCGCGTGGATGGCCGAACGCGCCACGCGCGAATGCACGATGTCCCCGACGATGGCCACGATGAGGTTGCTGAAGTCGCCCTTGAAATGCCGGATGGTGTACATGTCCAGCAGGCCCTGCGTGGGGTGGGCATGACGGCCATCGCCAGCGTTGACGATGTGCACATGCGGGGGCGTGTGCTGGGCGATGAGAAAGGGCGCTCCGCTGTCGGCATGGCGGACCACGAACACATCCGCATCCATCGCCTCAAGATTGGCGATGGTGTCGAGCAGGCTCTCGCCCTTGCTGGTGCTGGAGCGCTGGATGTCGAGATTGAACACATCGGCCGACAGGCGCTGCGCCGCGATCTCGAAGGTCGTGCGGGTGCGGGTGCTGTTCTCGAAAAACAGGTTGAACACGCTCTTGCCGCGCAGCAGCGGGACTTTTTTCACCTCGCGGCTGCCGAAGCTGACAAAGCCCTGCGCGGTGTCGAGGATGTGCGTGAGCACATCGCGCGGCAGGCCTTCGGGGGTGAGCAGATGGCGCAGCTCGCCGTTTTTGTTGAGTTGGGGGTTGTGGGCGCGGGTCATGTTCACCAACTCGGTTTATTTGCTCACCAGATCGAAACGAAAGCGGATGCCCTCCAACACGTCTTCATCGCGCAGCAGCGCCAGCGAGACTTCGTCGGGCAGATCGAGGAGGGTGCTGGCGGCGATCTGCGGGCAGATGGGCAGTTCGCGGCCGCCGCGATCGACCAGCACTGCCAGATCGATGCGCGCCGGACGGCCGAAGTCGAACAGCTCGTTCATCGCCGCGCGGATGGTGCGGCCGGTGTGCAGCACGTCGTCGATCAGCAGCACGGCCTGATCGGCGATGGGCACCGGCAGCGCGGTGCGGTTGGCGCTGGGGTGCAGACCGCGGGTGGCGAAGTCGTCGCGGTGAAAGGTGGACGAGACCACGCCGTAAGGCTGCGCCAGTTGCAGGTCGGCGTGCAGGCGTTGCGCCAGCCAGGCGCCGCCTGAGTAGATGCCGATGAGCAGGGGCGGTTCGGCCTGCGCCGCCACCGCGCGGCGAACCTGAGCGAGCAACTCGGCGTAAAGGGCCTCGGCATCGGGCGGAGGGGCGAGCGGGGACGCGGGAGTGGACGGCATGGTCAGCGTTGCTGCAGGTATTGTTCGACGATGAGCCGGGCGGCGGCGCTGTCCACATCTTTGGCGCCGTCGTCTTCGGCGGCGACCGAGGTGTAGCGTTCATCCACCAGCGCTACCGGCAGCCGGAAGCGACCTTCAAGCTGGCGGGCGAAGCGTTGAGCGTGGGCGGTATTGTCGTGCGCGGCGCCGTCGGGGTGCAAGGGCAGACCGACCACGAGCTGCTGCGGCTGCCACTCACGTATGAGCGCGGCGATGGCGTCAAACTTGAGATCGTTGCGATCGGCGCGCAGGGTGCGAAGCGCGGTGGCGCTGCGGGTGAGGCTGTTGCCCACCGCCGTGCCGATGCGCTTGGCGCCCCAGTCGAAACCCAGAACCGTGATCTCACGGCCTGCAACGTGCGGCATGGCCTCAGGCATGTCCTGCGGTTTGCGACAACATGGCCGGGTTGAAGCCCAGCAGCGCCATGGCGGCGTTGAAGCGGGCTTCCACCGGGGTGTCGAACAACACGATGGGATCGGCCTCGACAGTGAGCCAGCCGTTCTGGCCGAGTTCTTCCTCGAGCTGCCCGGCGCTCCAGCCAGAGTAGCCCAGCGTGATGAGGCTGCGCGTCGGCCCGTCGCCCGCCGCCATGTGTTCGAGCACGTCCTTGGAGGTGGTCATTTGCAGGCCACCGGGAATGTCGAGGCTGGAGGCATAGGCCGTATCGGTGGTTTCGTGCAGTACGAAGCCGCGCTCGGTCTGCACCGGGCCGCCCTGCAGCACAGGCTGCGAGGCGTGCAGTCCCGCGTGGTCGAGGCCAACGCGTTCGAACAATTCCTTGACGGTAATGTCCGAAGGGCGGTTGATGATCAAGCCGAGCGCGCCGCGCGCCGAGTGCTCGCAGACGTACACCACGGTGCCGGCAAAGTTCTCGTCGGCCATGCCCGGCATGGCGATCAAAAACTGGTTGCTCAGATTGGAGGCGTCGGGGCGAGGGTTCATGGGGTGGAGTTTATCGCGCCGGGCCGCAGATTTTGCGCTGCTGGGTTATGGTTAATCTCCATTTTTTCCCGAATCCTATGCACATGCCGACTTCCATTGCCGACCGTCCCGCCTGCTCTGCCGTGGAAAAACTGCCGCTCGGTCTGGTTTGGCTGCGGCGCGATTTGCGACTGCATGACAACGCGGCGCTGCACGCCGCCCTGCGCGCCTGCGACAAGGTGGCGCTGGCATTTGTTTTCGACCGCGACATTCTCGATCCGCTGTTGCAGCGCGGGCTGCAGGCGGATCGGCGGGTGGAGTTCATTCTGGCGGCGGTCGCGCAAATTGACGCCGCTTTGCGCGAACACGGCGCGGCGCTGATCGTGCGCCACGCCAGCGCACGAGAGGCGATTCCCGCGCTGGCCGCCGAGTTGGTCGCGCAGGCGGTGTTCTGCGGACGCGACGATGAGCCCGAAGCCCTCGCGCGCGATGCGGCCGTCGAGCGCGCCTTGCGGCAAGACGGGCGAGCGCTGCGCACCGTCAAAGAGCACATGATTTTCGAGCGCGATGAGGTGTTGACGGCCCAGGGCAAGCCGTACTCGGTCTTTACGCCCTACCGCACTGCCTGGCTGGCGCGGTACGCCGCACAGCCGCAGCAGCCCGTTGACAGCGCGGTGACCTTTGCCCGGCTGGCTGCGTTGCCAGTGGCGTTGCAGCAACCGTTGCCCACTTTGTCCGAGCTGGGTTTCGCGCCGTCGAATTTGCACGAGCTGAAACTGCCGCTGGGCGCGTCTGGCGCGGCGGCGCTGGTGGACGCCTTCAGCCGTCGCCTCGATGACTACGACCAGGCGCGCGACTACCCGGCGCGCAAGGGGCCGAGCTATCTCTCGGCGCACCTGCGCTTCGGTACGGTCTCGGTGCGCGAGTTGGTTGCGATGGCCTGGGCGCGGCAGCAGGCGGGCAGCGAGGGGGCCCGGGTCTGGCTGTCTGAGCTGGTGTGGCGCGATTTCTATTTTCAGATTCTGTTTCACCATCCGCATGTGGTGAATGCGGCGTTCAAGCCGGTTTACGACCGCATTCAGTGGCGCAACGACCCGGCGCAGTTCGCGGCCTGGTGCGAGGGCCGCACCGGATACCCGCTAGTGGACGCCGCCATGCGCCAGATCAATCAGACCGGCTATATGCACAACCGCCTGCGCATGGTGGTGGCGAGCTTTCTGACCAAAGACCTGGGTATCGACTGGCGCTGGGGCGCGCAGTATTTTGCCGACCATCTCAACGATTTCGACCTGGCGGCGAATAACGGCGGCTGGCAGTGGGCGGCGAGCAGCGGCTGCGATGCGCAGCCGTACTTCCGCATTTTCAACCCGGTGGCGCAGAGCGAGAAATTTGATGCCAACGGCGATTTCATCCGCCGCTATGTGCCCGAGCTGGCGCAGCTTGCGTCCAAGGACATTCACGCGCCGTGGAAGGCGCCCGCAACGCTGCTGCAGGCTGCCGGGGTGCAGTTGGGCAGCACCTACCCCGCGCCGATCGTGCGACACGATCTGGC
>CALBRU010000182.1 GCA_937927695.1 uncultured Thiomonas sp.
CCCGTCGGGCTGACCGCTTGCGGCCTGGTCTTTCTGTCCCTGTTTGTCACCTGGCGCTCGCACCGGTTTTTCACTCGGTTGCTGACGTACGCCATTACCGTGCTGTTCCTCCTGGCCAGCATGCCCCTCTTTGCCAATCTTGCCCTAGGCGCACTGGAGCGAAAAGCGACGCAGGAGAAAATCTGCTCCCCGCCCCCACCTGGGACGCTATTCGTCGTGCTCGCGGGTGGCATAGACGGCAACCCCATGCACGCGCAAGACTTCTCGGCCTTGAAAACCGCGAGTTTGAAACGCCTGCTCGCTGCCGTGCAACTGGCGCAGCACACCCCCGACAGCATGCTGCTCATCTCCGGCGGATGGGGCAGAACGGTACGCGAGGCCAACTTGATGGGGACGCTGGCTGTGCAACTCGGCTTTCCGGCCAGCCGAATGATCCTGGACACAACTTCTCGAACGACCTTTCAGACGGCCGTCAATACGCGAGCGCGCATCCTCCAGTTTCCGGTCAGCCACCGCTACCTGGTCACCTCCGCAGACCACATGCCCCGCGCAATGATGGCTTTTGCCCATGAGCAGATTTCAATCTGCGCCTGGCCAGTAGACTACGAAGCCATTCCGATTCAGGCGCTGGACATGCTGACCCCGCAGATCAGCGCGCTGGACAAGACCACACGCGTCGTACACGAACTTCTCGGCATGCTTTATTACAGGCTGGTCAAGTTTCAATGACGCGCCGATTCAGGTGCAGCCCATGACCACGAGAGACCACAACGTCGAAGCTGAAGAGATCGACAAATTCAGCGCACTCGCCCAGCGCTGGTGGGATGAACACGGCGAGTTTCGCCCCCTGCACCTACTCAACCCGCACCGACTACGGTGGATTCAAAACCATGTCGGCCTGGGTGGAAAAAGTGTTGTGGACATCGGCTGCGGGGGCGGCATTCTTTCTGAGTCGATGGCCTCGGCAGGCGCCAAGGTGACCGGCATCGACCTCGCCGATGCCTCGTTGCAGGTCGCGCGCCTGCACGCGCTCGATGCCCAGCTCGATATCGATTACCGCCTCGTCAGTGCCGAGCGCCTTGCAACGGAGGCCGCCGGACAATTCGACGTCGTCACCTGTATGGAAATGCTTGAGCACGTCCCCGATCCGGCGTCCATCATCCAGGCCAGCGCCGCCTTGGTGCGCCCCGGCGGATGGGTTTTTGTCTCGACCCTCAATCGCAACGCCAAGGCTTATCTGTTCGCCATTCTCGGAGCCGAATACCTGCTGCGGCTCCTCCCCAAAGGCACGCACGACTACGCCAAGTTTCTCCAGCCTTCCGAAATTTCCGCCATGGGCCGACGCTGCGGTCTTGAAACCGCCGACATTGCCGGGCTCGAAT
>CALBRU010000183.1 GCA_937927695.1 uncultured Thiomonas sp.
CGCCCGCCATCGCCGGCATACGCCCTCCGGTCTTTGCCGCGTCCGCCGCGGCCACTGCCACGGCTGTCGTTGCGCCGTCCGCCCTGGTTCTGCCCGTTCGGGCGGCGCGCGGGGCGGTCTCCTGCACCTGAAGGCGCCTCGCCGCTGCGGCCTTGCAGCGCCTGCACCAGCGATTTGTCGAGCTCGACAAAATCGCCGCGCCGCAGCCCCGCAGGCAGCACCACACTGGCATAGCGCACCCGGATGAGACGGCTCACCGTCAGCCCGACCGCTTCGAACATGCGACGCACTTCGCGGTTGCGCCCCTCGGAGATGACCACGCGCCACCAGCGATTGGCGCCCTCGCCGCCCGCCTCTTCGAGGCTGAGAAAACGCGCCGGGCCATCGCCCAACTGCACGCCCTCGAGCAATTCGTCGCGGGCTGCAGCGTCAAGCTCGCCCAGCACCCGCACGGCGTATTCGCGCTCGGCGCCATAGCTCGGGTGCATGAGTCGATTGGCCAAATCGCCCGAGGTGGTAAACAGCAACAGGCCCTCGGTGTTGATGTCCAGCCGCCCCACCGCCGTCCATTTGGAACCTTGCAACTTGGGCAGATGCTGAAACACCGTAGGACGTCCTTCCGGGTCCTTGAACGACACCACTTCACCCGTCGGCTTGTGATAGGCCAGCACGCGGGTCTGAGCCGGCCGCAGGCGGCGCTTGATGATCTTGCCATTGACGCGAATCTGGTCGGTCGGCAGGATGCGCTGGCCCAGATGCGCCGGTTCGCCATTGACCGAAACCCGCCCGGCCAGGATGAGGTCTTCCATCTCGCGCCGTGAACCCACGCCGCTTTGTGCCAGCACCTTATGCAGCTTGGGCGCATCTTCGGCCGGGGCCAGCACGCGGCGCACGATCTCGGCGGTTTCCGCCGCTTGGTCGTAGGTGCCGGAAATCACATCCTGAATCTGCACGCCCACCAGCGGCGCGGCCGCCGCGGCGACGGGTGTCGCTGCCTCAAGCTGCGGTGCCTGCGGCTCGGTCTGGTGACGCGGGCTTTTCGGAGAACGTGGCGGACGCGCCGGGCGCTTGGGCTCGGTTGAGGGCTGAGGATCGGCTTGCGGGCTCGCCTCGGCGGCCTCTGCCACGCCTGCATCTGCACTCACAGCGCTTTGCGCCTCGGGCTCAACTGGCAAAGCCGCCACTGCTTCGACAATGGGCGGCGCAACAGCTTCGTCAGACTCCGGCGCTGCGCCCTCTTCGGTGCTTGCAGCCGCCGTCTTGCGCGGTGCGCGGCGAGGGGCGGCGCGTGTCTTGCGCGCTGGCGGCGTATCGGCCGCAGCCTCCACAGCCTCGGGCGCGGGGTTGAGTTCGGGGGAGTCAGGCGAGTCGGTAGAGCTCATGGTGCTGTCCGTTCAAGGTCAGTCGTTCGGCAGCGCACCATCGGGCGCACTGCGGGGCATAGAGGCCGGCTGCACGACTTCGGTCGTTTCAGACGGAGGATGGTGTTCACCAAGTTCAGCGTCGGCCGCGGCAGGGTCTGGCGCTTCTTGCGGTGGAGTTTCTTGCGGGGTTTCCAGACTCTCGATTTCAGGCAGGCGCTGCTGCAGACCATCGAAATTGGGCAGCATATCGCCGCGCTCGCCCAACGGCGGCAGGGCGTCGAGGGTTTTCAGTCCGAGGTCGTCGAGAAATTGCGCCGTGGTCGCCAGCAGGGCCGGCCGGCCCGGCGCTTCGCGGTGGCCGATCACCTCGACCCAGCCCCGGTCTTCAAGCTGACGGATGATCTGGGCATTGACCACCACCCCGCGAATCTCTTCGATGTCGCCCCGGGTCACGGGTTGACGATAGGCGATGATGGCCAGCGTTTCCAGCACGGCGCGCGAATACTTTTGCGGCTTCTCGGGATAGAGACGGTCGAGAAAAGGCTGCATCTCCGCCCGGCTTTGAAAGCGCCAGCCTTGCGCCAGACGCACAAGCTCGACGCCGCGCTCCTGCCAATCGCCGCGCAGTTCATCGAGCAGCGCACGCACGGTGTCTGCGGCGATCGTGTCGTCGAACAGGCGCCGCAGTTCAGCGACGGAAAGGGCTTGGGAAGCACAGATCAGCGCGGTCTCGAGGACCCGCTTGGCCTCTTGCGTGTTCATAGATACCCGGTAAAGGGCGGTATCAGCCGGAAGTCGTCCGCTGTGCCGCAGGTGCCCGAAGGCGGGCGCAATGTGTCAATGCGTGGCGCTAAAGTCAGCGCCCCCTGAGTCAGGCTGCACCTGACTCGCCCCCGTGGGGGTCAAGAAAACTGGGGACGGCACCGCGTTTGCCTGAGAGTTATTAAGCGATTTTAATACGCCTGCGCAGCGCGCTTGCCGCTCGCGCTTCAAGCGGCAGGGGCAAACTCTGCCGTCACAGGCGGATAGAACGCGTCGGCGTGCAGATCGTTCTCCGGCAGGCCACGCTCCAACAGTGACGCGCTGATGGCCTCGACCATGCCCGGCGGCCCGGCCAGATAGACCTTGGAACCGGCAAAGTCGGCCACCTGTTCCAGCAGATGCGCGGCAAGCGGGCGACGCACAGCCTGTGGCGGGTCTCCCGGTTGCGCCTCGTCCAGCGAAAGGTGGTAGCTGAAGTTGCGGTAGCTGCGGCGCATCTGCTCCATCTGCTCCAGACCGTACACATCGGCCTGATTGCGAAATCCGGCAAACAGCACCACGGGTTCGAGCTTGCCGTTGTCGAGCGCGGTCTGCACCACACTGAGCATGGGTGCCAGGCCGGTGCCGCCGCCCACGGCATAGAGCGGCCCTTGGTGACGGGGGCGAAAGTAACTCGTTCCCATCGGCCCGCGCACCAGCAACTGCGCGCCAGGGCGTATCACGCTCCCCAGCAGGCTGCTCAGCGCCCCGGTCGGGGTGCGGCGGATGTGAAACTCCAGTAGATCGTCATACTCCGCATCCACCGGGGTGCTGGCCATGGAGAAATCGCGCGCGATTTCCTGCCCGTCCACCTCGACGACGATCTGGGCATACTGGCCGGCCGAAAAGGTGAAGGGAATGCCCTCCATGTCGGCGAACTCGATATGCAGCCGCAGCGCGAAAATATCCTGCGTCAACGGCTCCAGCGCCACCACGCGGCACAACAATTTGCGCTCGGGGTGCGTGATCAGATCGTCACTATCGGTCAGCCGGATGGTGATGTCTTCGCTCAGAATGGCACGACAGGCCAGAATGATGCCGCTGTCCCGCTGCGCATCTGGCAGCGCCTTGGGGTCGTATTTTTTCAGCTTGACCTGACCCGACTCGAGCACGCACTTGCACGAACCGCATTCCCCCGACTTGCAGGAATAACGAA
>CALBRU010000184.1 GCA_937927695.1 uncultured Thiomonas sp.
AGCGTCTGCGAAAACAGTTGGACGGCCTGCAATTGTTCACCCAGGCTGCGACCGGTTCGCACGACAAGCTCAAGCATCTGCAGCGCGGCGACGATGCCGTCGCCTGTCGTATGCCGATCGAGCAGCAACATGTGACCAGAGCCTTCGCCGCCGAGCTGCCAGCCACGTGCGAGCAGTTCTTCGAGCACATAGCGATCGCCAACGGCCGCGCGCACGAATTCCATGCCCTGCTGCTCAAGCGCTTTTTCCACCGCGAGATTGGTCATCAGCGTGCCAACCACACCAGCGGGCTTGCGATCCATCGCCAGCAGATAAAGCAACTCATCACCGTTGAACAGGCGGCCGTGGCGGTCGACGAGTTGCAGGCGGTCGGCGTCGCCATCGAGCGCGATACCGTAGTCGGCCTGGTTGGCGCGCACCGCGCGAATCAGCGCATCCGGCGCCGTTGCGCCGACCTCTTTGTTGATATTGAAACCATCGGGCTGCGCCCCGATGGAAATGACCTCGGCCCCCAGTTCGTGAAACACCGCTGGTGCGATGTGATAGGCCGCGCCATGCGCACAGTCCACCACCAGCCGCAGGCCCTTGAGAGTGAGGTGATTGGGAAACGTGCTTTTGCAAAACTCGATGTAGCGACCTGCGGCATCATCGAGTCGGCGAGCCTTGCCGAGTTGCTCGGAGGGCACGCAGCCTTCGGCCTCGGGCAAGGTTGCTTCCACTTCCAGTTCCCAGACATCGGGCAACTTGCTGCCGCCCGCCGAAAAAAACTTGATGCCATTGTCGGCAAACGGATTGTGGGATGCGCTGATGACCACGCCCAGATCCAGGCGCAACGCGCGGGTGAGATAGGCCACTCCGGGCGTGGGCAATGGGCCGACCAGCACCACATCGCAACCGGCGGCAATGAAGCCGCACTCCAGCGCAGCTTCGAACATGTAGCCCGAGATGCGTGTGTCCTTGCCGATCAGCACTGTCGGCCGACCGACGCCCTGGCTGCGCAACACCTTGCCCGCGGCATGCCCCAGGCGCATGCCGAATTCCGGCACGATTGGGCTTTTGCCCACAAGGCCACGTACGCCGTCGGTGCCGAAATACTGTCTACTCATTCCTTCTCCCAAAGATTGTTATGCGGTTGTTGTGCGCGGCTTGAGCAAACCCGAACTCAGGCGCGCATGGCGCTCCACACTTTAATCGCATCGCATGTCGGGCCAACGTCATGAACGCGCACGATCTGCGCACCCGCCGCCACGCAAGCCAGCACTGCGGCCAAGCTACCCGGCAGACGATCCCCCACATCGCGCCCCGTCAGTGCGCCGATCATCGATTTACGCGAAAGTCCCACCAGCAGCGGGTATCCCGATTGCGCGAGAGCGGGCAAACCTTTCGCAAGGCTCAGATTGTGTTCCAGCGTTTTGCCAAAGCCAAACCCCGGATCGAGGGCGATGCGGGATCGGTCGATACCCATCGACTCGGCCGCAGCGACACGGCTCCACAGAAATTCCCGGACTTCGCCTAAAACGTCCGCATAGTGCGGCGCCTGCTGCATGCTGGCGGGATCGCCCTGCATGTGCATGAGACAGACCCCGGCCTTTGAAGCGGCGACCACTTCGAGGGCGCCCGGCCGCTGCAAAGCGTGAATATCGTTGATGATGTCCGCGCCCAGATCGAGTGCCCGGCGCATGGTTTCGGGTTGGTAAGTATCCACCGAAACCGGGACGTTCCAGCGCACGGTCTCCTGTAAGACCGGGGCGATGCGCGCCCATTCCTGCGCATGGCTCAGCCGCGGAGAGCCCGGGCGGGACGACTCGCCGCCAATATCCAGAATATCGGCCCCCTGCTCCACCAAAGTCTGTGCATGTCGCAAGGCGAGCACCGCATCCGCATGCTGCCCGCCATCGGAAAATGAATCCGGCGTGACGTTGACGATGCCCATGACCAGGGGCCGATGCAATTGCAGGGTGAAGCGCCCTGCTTGCCAATGACTTGCCATCGGAGATGATTCCTAAAAAAAACGGCCCGGTTTTAGACCGGGCCGTTGCTGAGCTCGTCGTAACGAGCCAGATGTGAAAACCACCAGTGAACCCAGTGATCAGGCCGCCGTCGCCGAAGGGGCGTCAGGCGCAGCGCCGGTAGCGGGCGCCGAAGGCGTGCGCGGAGCGGACGTCGGGCCGCTGCTGGGCGGCAGCTTGGGCGGACGGGGCTCGCGGCCCGCCATGATGTCGGCCAATTGATCGGAGTCGATGGTTTCCCATTCAAGCAAGGCTGCCGCCATGGCGTGCATCTTGTCCTGGTTCTCCTCGATCAGCCGACGAGCCAGGGCGTACTGCTCGTCGATGATGCGGCGGATCTCCGAATCGACCTTTTGCATGGTCTGCTCCGACACATGCGTGGTCTTGGTAATCGACCGTCCGAGGAACACCTCGCCTTCGTTCTCCGCGTAAACCATGGGGCCCAGAGACTCGGTCATGCCGTAGCGCGTGACCATGTCGCGTGCCAGCTGCGTGGCGCGTTCGAAGTCATTGGAAGCGCCCGTGGTCATCTGATTCATGAACACTTCTTCGGCAATGCGGCCGCCGAACAGCACGGAGATCATGTTGAGCATACGGTCACGATCCATGCTGTAGCGATCGGTCTCAGGCAACTGCATCGTCACGCCTAGTGCACGGCCGCGCGGAATGATGGTGACCTTGTGCACCGGATCGGTCTTGGGCAGCATCATGGCAACCAGCGCGTGGCCCGACTCGTGATAGGCAGTATTACGGCGCTCTTCTTCCGGCATGACCATGCCCTTGCGCTCCGCACCCATCATGATCTTGTCTTTGGCGCGCTCGAAGTCTTCCATTTCAACCACGCGCGCACTGCGGCGAGCGGCGAACAGAGCGGCTTCGTTAACCAGATTGGCCAGATCGGCGCCGGAGAATCCGGGAGTACCTCGCGCCAGAATGTCGGCCCGGATATCGGTGCCCACGGGAATCTTGCGCATGTGCACTTGCAGAATCTGTTCGCGACCGCGGATATCCGGCAGCGTGACATAGACCTGCCGGTCAAAGCGGCCGGGGCGCAGCAGAGCCGGGTCGAGAATATCGGGCCGGTTGGTCGCTGCGATCACGATCACCCCGAGATTGGTTTCGAAGCCGTCCATCTCCACCAGCAGCTGGTTGAGGGTCTGCTCGCGCTCGTCGTTGCCGCCGCCCAGGCCGGCGCCGCGATGGCGG
>CALBRU010000185.1 GCA_937927695.1 uncultured Thiomonas sp.
CTGGCCATCTCCGAACTGATCGGGGAACTGGTAGAGCAAGGCAAGTTGCCGTTGCGCGGCGATGCGCACCAGACCCTGATGTTCCACGATGCCTGCAAACTCGGCCGACACGGCGGTGTATTCGAGCAGCCGCGACTCGCTCTGCGCGCCACGGGCGCTGAGTTGTGCGAACCGCGGGATAGCGAAGAAATGAACTGGTGCTGCGGCGGCGGTGCGGGCGGATTTTTGATCAACCGTGCGGCACCCCTGCGTGCGCAAGCTTTTGCCATCAAGCGGGCGCAGGTGGACAACAGCGACGCTCAGGCCATCGTCACTTCGTGCGGCAGTTGCCGACTCAACTTCCTGGCCGGGGCGGAGCAAACCGAATGGGACAAGCCTGTGCTCAGCCTGGTCGAACTCATTGCGCACAACCTCGTGGATCATCCCTCGCAGCAATCGCCGTCCTGATCCGCGCAGGAGGCCGGCGAATTAAAAGAAAAGCCCGCGTCAGCGGGCTTTTCCATTGCGCGAGTCTGCCCTCGGCCCCGAAAGGCCAAGGGACATGTTCCGGTCAGTCTGCCGCGTAGATGTCGCGATCTTTGGTTTCAGGCAGGAAGAACAGGCCGATGACAAAGGTGCCCGCAGCAATGATGACGGGGTACCACAGGCCGTAATAGATGTTGCCGTTCTGCGCCACCAGAGCGAAGGCGATGGTGGGCAGCAGACCGCCGAACCAGCCGTTGCCAATGTGATAGGGCAGGCTCATCGAGGTGTAGCGGATGCGGGTCGGGAACAACTCGACCAGCGCCGCTGCAATCGGGCCGTACACCATGGTGACGAAAATCACCAGCAGCGCCAGGATAGCGATCACCATCGGTAAGTTCATCTGCGCCGGGTCGGCCTTGGTGGGGTAGCCCGCAGACTTGAGCGCGGCGCCGATTTCCTTCTTCAGCGCAGCCTCCTTGGCCTTGAATTCATCGGGCGGCAAATCCTTGGCGCCGACCACGGTGATGGTCTTGTCGCCAATCTGAATGACCGCCGGGCCCGTGCCAGACACGGTGTTGTAGTTGGCCGAGTTGGCCGCCAGCATCTGCTTGGCGATGTCGCAGGAGGAGGTGAACTTCGCCGTGCCGGTGGGGTTGAACTGGAAGGTGCACTGCGATTGATCGACCGTGAGCGTGACCGGCGAGTTTTGCACCGCCCGATACAGCGCCGGGTTGGCGTAGTGGGTGAGCGCCTGGAACAGCGGGAAGTAGGTCAGCGCAGCAATCGCACAGCCAGCCAGGATGATGGGCTTGCGGCCAATTTTGTCTGAAAGGGAGCCGAACACGACAAAGAACGGCGTGCCGATGAGCAGCGCGGCGGCGATCAGCAGATTGGCCGTCACCGCATCGACCTTGAGCGTCTGCGTGAGGAAAAACAGCGCGTAGAACTGCCCCGTGTACCAGACCACGGCCTGGCCGGCCACCAAGCCCAGCAGGGCGAGGATGACGTACTTCAGATTGCCCCAGCGCGCAAACGCCTCGGTCAGCGGCGCCTTGGACGCCTTGCCATCGGCCTTCATTTTGATGAAGGCAGGAGACTCGTTGAGCTTGAGGCGAATCCAGACCGATACGGCGAGCAGGGCGATGGAAACAAGGAAAGGCACACGCCAGCCCCAAGCGTTGAACGCGTCTTCGCCCAGCAGGGTACGGGTGCCGAGAATGACCAACAGCGACAGGAACAGCCCCAGTGTGGCCGTGGTCTGAATCCACGAGGTGTAGGCGCCGCGCTTGTTGGCAGGCGCGTGTTCAGCGACATAAGTAGCGGCGCCGCCGTATTCCCCGCCAAGCGCCAGGCCTTGCAGCAGACGCAGCGCGATGAGAATGACCGGTGCAGCCGCGCCGATGGCCGCATAGTTGGGCAGCACGCCGACGATGAACGTCGACAGACCCATGATCAGAATGGTGACGAGGAAGGTGTACTTGCGGCCGATCATGTCACCCAGTCGTCCAAACACCAGGGCGCCAAACGGTCGCACGATGAAGCCTGCGGCAAACGCCAGCAGCGCGAAGATGAACGCCGATCCCGCGTCCAGCCCGGCGAAGAACTGCTTGGCGATGATGGCCGCCAGCGAGCCGTAGAGGTAGAAGTCGTACCACTCGAATACCGTGCCGAGCGATGAGGCGAAGATCACCTTCTTCTCGCCCGCCGTCATGGGGCGCGCTTTTGCGCCCATTGCAATGGAAGCCATGCTCAAGTCTCCTGGATGTGGACGTGGGCGTGGCGTCGCTGCTGGGTCTTCCACCCGAGGCCCGCAACGCAACGCATCAACCCCGCGGCGCCAATGTGTTACAGCACGTCACGGGGATGACGGATTGTTTTCAGCCTAGCTGACCATGGGCTGACAGTCTGGCGGATGAAAATCTAGGGAAAACACGAAGCTGCAGCGCAGCAATTTCAGGGCCGCACACCTTTCTTGCAAGTTCAATCGCCTTAAATGACTCGTATCCGAACATTGTTGCATTGCAGTATTCCCGCATACGTCAAAGCGTGTGGACGAAAAAAAACCGGCACAAGGCCGGTTTTCTGGGGCTGCGGACTGGCTCAGCCAGGCAGGCCCACGGTGGGGTTGCCGAGGTTGGTCCACTCGTTCATCGAACCGGCGTAAAGCTTGGAATTCTTGTTGCCCAGAATTTCATGCACCACGAACCAGGCGCCCGAGGCCAGGTGGCCAGTGTTGCAGTAGGTGGTCGTCGGCGCGTTGTCGCTGATGTTGAAGTCGTGGAAGATCTTCTTGTAGTCGGCTGCGCTCATGAACATGGCCGCGCCATGATCATCCTTGACGATGGCGTCGATCGGGAACGACTTAGCGCCAGGCAGGTGGCCCGCGGTCTTGTTGATCGGCTTCTTGGCGATGCCAAGGTATTGGGCCGTCGGGCGGGCGTCGATGAATTGCTCCGTACCGCTCTTCACCCCCTCCTTGACCTCATTCAAGCCGGCCAACAGCGCCTTGTCTTCGCCCGTGGCTTTCCAGTCACCCATTTTCTTGGGCGCGGGCTTGATGCTCACCGGATAGCCGGCATTGATCCAGGCGTTGGTGCCGCCGTTGAGGATGGCGATCTGGTCGGCGGGCACGCCGAAATAGCGCATCTGGAAGTACAGGCGAGTGCCGCGGTCCATGGCGAACACGGCGTTGCCGGTCGGCACGATGACGTAGGGCTTGCCGCTGTTCACGCCCGCCGCGTCCATAACCTTGGTGAAGTATTCAGCGGTCGGCATCATGGCCTTGAGCTTGACGCCGTCGACTGTGCGCTCTTCACGAATGTCGTTGAAGTTCACCAGATCAGCGCCCGCAATATGGCCGCCGCTCTTTTTCACAAAATGGTTTTTGCCCATGACCGGCTCTTCGTCATAGGCTTTCATGCTGCCGCCGCCACGAATATCGATGACGGTGACGTCGCTCTGGTGCGCCTTCAGCCACTGGGGCGTGACCAGCGGGCCGGGCACGTTCATGGCAAAAGCGGCGTGGGCTGCGCCCATTCCAATGGCGGCTGCGATCAGGGTTTTGGCAAGTTTCATTTGGCTCCTCACGAGGTTGGTTTCTTCGCCGATCTCAGTAGTCAGCGATGGATTGGCGCCGCACCGACCGACCGGTCTGCGCGGCACTGCATGCGCCACCCGCAACCAGACTCGGCGCGGGCGGTACGACATTCGATGGATGCTTGTTTTCAGCGCAGCGGCGAAACAAATGAAACGCCGCTGCAGGATGTCTCCAGATCGTTGTTTTTTCCTCAGCTCTCCGGTGCTTTGATCTCAGCACCACAGTGCACTCCCTGCTCAATGGGGCGGCGTCATCCGGGGTACAACCGCATCACGCCTGGCCAAGCCTTACAGCAACGAGGAGCAAAACTTGGATGACTGCACTTTAAGCAGATGTCAACGCGGAAACTAGGGCCAGTATGTATCAACTGTGACCTGGCGTATCGACGGCGCGATTTCCGGCGCACCGGACATTCTGTGCAAAAAATCACACTTAGCTGAATACAAGCGTAAAGCGGCCCGCACATTCCTAGACCGACCCTGAGCCTGATTTTTAAAGTCCTTCTTCATGGCTGGCGGCCACCGCCCCGGCATGTTGCGTTCACAACCTCTCTCAAAAAAGGACAACTCATGGGACTTCTCGCTTGGCTGCGCCGCCACGACCTCGGTCTGCTTCCCGCCACCGACACTCACCTGGCCCCCGAGATCGACCCGGAAGAAGACCACTTCGACGGGCTCTATCTGGGGCAGGCGGTGCAAGGCCATCTCAACTGGAAAAAGCGCCTCAAGGCCATCATCGTCGAGGGTCAGCAAGATGATGTGGACATCGCCTCGGTCGCCGTGGACGATCAGTGCGCTCTGGGCCAATGGCTGCATGGGCGCGCCAAGGGCCGATACGGGCACCTGCCCGAATATGCGCGCCTGCGCAAGATGCACGCCGAGTTCCACCTCGCTGCGGCGCAAGTGCTGCTCAACAGCCGCAACGCCCAGCGCGAAGAAGCCGAAAAATTGTTGCGCGGCCCGTTCAGCGCTCTGTCCGATCAGGTTCAGCTGGAACTGGTGCGGTTTTACGCCGCGGCGCGGCCGAATTGATCGCGCCCGGGCGATAGACTGTAAAAAACCCGCCAAAAAGGGGTGCGGCGCTAGGGAATTGCCAAATTTTCCCGCAAAATCCGCGCCGTGCGTGAGGCATTCACGCTCTTCCCCCACCTGTTGAGGAGCCCGGTATGTCCCTGATGAAAGATTTCAAAGAGTTTGCCGTCAAAGGCAATGTGATCGACCTGGCCGTTGCCGTGATCATCGGCGGCGCGTTCGGCAAGATCGTCGAATCGCTGGTCGGTGATGTCATCATGCCCATTGTTGGCGCGGTCATCGGCAAACTTGATTTCTCCAATCTGTTCATCGTCCTGGGCAAGGTGCCCGCCGGTACCGAAATAACCCTGGCGGCGCTCAAAAAAGCGGGCGTGCCGGTGCTGGCGTATGGCAGCTTCATCACCGTGGCCGTGAACTTCATCATCCTGGCCTTCATCATTTTCATGATGGTGCGCATGATTTCCAAGCTCAAGCACGCCGAGCCGCCGGCCCCTCCCGCACCCACGCCGGAAGACACCGTGCTGCTGCGCGAAATTCGCGACGCGCTGAAAAAGTAAACCGGAGTCGTTACTTTCCCCGCAGGCGATCAAGCCTGCCGGGGAAGCTCGACCCAGAACATCGCCCCCTCGCCGGGGCTTGATGTCACGCCAGCAGCGCCGCCATGCTTTTCGGCCACCAGCCGCACGTAATAAAGGCCCAGGCCGGTGCTGCCTGACAGCGGCGTGCCCAGCCCCTCATGGGCTCGGCTAAAGCGCTGGAACAGCCGGACCGACTGCTCTGGCGTCAGCCCCGGCCCCTGATCCCGCACCCAGAAGCGCACCGTGTGCGGCGCAAGCGTGGCGCCGAGGATCACCTTCGAGTCTGCCGGGCTGTGCTGCACCGCGTTGCGCAGCAGGTTGGTGGTCAGACGCTCCAGGGCGTCAAAATCGCCCCTCACCCAGATCGGATCGTCTGGAATTTCTCGGACAAGGCGCACCCCTTGCGCCAGCGCCTCGTCATAAGCAAAGTCGGCGGCCTGATGCAGCACCGCGCCCAACTCGATTTCGACCAGGGCCGACGGCTCCAGCGACTGCGCGCGCGACAGATCGAGGAAGCCTTGTGAGAGGTTCAGCGCACGGCGGAGCTGGGTGAGCAAGCGGTCGCGCGCCGTAACGTCCATCTTGCCGGACTGCAGCAGTTGCACGGCGCCAGCCAGCGGCGCACGCACATCGTGACTGATGAAGGCCAGCGCGTCGTCGCGGCGGGTTTGCAGATCGCGCAAACGCTGCTGCGCGGCTTGCACCTCAAGAATGCGGCGTTCGAAACTCAGTCGCTTGTGCTTTGCTGGCGCATCGCCTTCTGGCGACTCGCGCACGGTGCGGCGCAACTGGCGCAGCTCACCGTCCAGATGGCGTCTGGCCGCCTCCAGCCGTCGCCAGCCCCACAAGGGATAGGCGGAAAGCGCCGCCACCAGCGCCCCGCCCGGCGCGACCCACCAGCCCGTCAGCATTGGCAGCGCGGCAGCGGCCCCGACCAGAACCAGCCCCCAAGCCACACTGGCAATCAGCCCGCCCAGGGGCATGAGCCGCGGCAGCCAGAGCAAGGGCGCGAGAGCGAGCAGCGCCGTGATGAGCAAGCTCCAGACCAGCGCCGCGGTACGGATGAGCGTGCCATCGCGCAGCGCGACCAAGGTGTTGGCCAGCACCTCGACGCCGGGCATGGGCGCGCCCTGCGTCGTCACCGGGGTAGCCAAAAAGTCGCCCAGACCCGCGGCGGTTGCGCCGATCAGCACCACCTTGCCGCGCAAAGCGCCGGGCGGCACGGCGCCGTCGAGCACCGCGCTGGCAGACAGGCGTGGCACCGTACCGCTGGGGCCGACAAATCGCAGCCGCCGCAGGTCGGCGGCGGCCAGGGCGTAAGGATGAGGCGGCACAGCGCTCTGCGCGGGCCGTGGCGCGCTGCCGCGCACAGGCTGATGGGCGATGGTGAGCAGGGTCTGCGCCATGAGGGGCCAAACCGGCGCGCCCACGCCCTCCCAGAGATAGACGCTGCGCGCCACGCCATCGCCGTCGAGCTGCACGCCGATGCGGCCCAGACCCGCCGCAGCCGCCGCAAGCTGGGGAATGGGCAGGCCTTCAACGATCTGTCCGCCGCTGCGCAGACTGTCGAGCACCACGGGCAGCGCCACCTTGCCGCAGGTCCGTAGCGACTGAGCCAGCGCGGCGTTGCCAGCCGCGTCGCTGCCCGCTTCGGTGAAGGCGATGTCGAGCCCGACCGCGGCGGCGCCCGCGCGGCAGACCGCATCCACCAGCCGGGCGTCGGTGGCGCGGGGCCAGGGCCAGGCGCCCAGTTGGTCGAGACTGTGCTGGTCGATGGCGACGATGACCACACCCTGCGGCGGTACGACGGGTTGCAGCCGCTGCCCCAGATCGAACACCAGATGATCGATGCGCTGCAGCAACCCGCTGAGGCTCAGGCCGAGCGCCAGAACCAGCAGCAGGGCGCCAATGCGCAGCATTTCCAGCCGGGGTCGCCAGGGGGCCGTGCGCGCCGCGCCGGATTCAGCCAACCGGGCAAACCGCCCGCGAGACTCGCCGGGGCGCAACAAGCGCGTAAATCCGGTTTTCACCGCGGCGTCACCACATCACAGGGCGGGCAGCAAAGGAATCAGCAGCAGCCAGAGATGGGGATAGCGCGGCGGCACATCGATGACCTGCACCACCGGTGGCCCCTGCGTGCCGTCGCTGTCGTCCACCAGCCGCGCGCCGAGGTAGCGCTTGCCCGAAGACGGCCGCGGCAAGGTCAGCGCGCCGCCCGGCGTTTGCACCTGCGCCAGCGCCGGTTGCAGGTTGGCGTGGTCAGACAGCGTCAGCGCGTAATGCTGTCCTGATGGCGCGGCAGGCAAGTCGAGCAGCAGATGATCGCGGTCGAATCGCATCGTCGCCTTGGCCAGATCGGCAGGGCCGGGACCCGGCACATAGCGGAAGGTCTGCGGCGGGCTCCAAGGCCCCTGCTGGCCCTGCGCGTCGATGCTGGCCACGCGCCAGTGCCAGGCACCCGCGGCCAGGTCGGCGGGCGGCGTCCAGTGCGCGCCCTGCTGTTCGACGTCGTACAGCGGCCGCGCGAAATCGTCCTGCGCGGCCAGTTGCAGATGGAAACGCGCCACGTCCAGCACCTCCGACCAAGCCAGCCTGGGTCGCGCCGCGCGCACCGTCGCCCCGGCCGCCGGAGCCGTCAGCATCGGGAAAAAAGGCCGCGCGAACACGGTGAAGGCGTGCGACGCATCCTGTCCCTGCAGGCCGTTGGCGTCGACCGCGCGCAGCCGCAGCACATAGCGGCCATTGGGCAGATCGGCCACATTGAGGGTCTTGCCGGTACTGGTTTTCTGCACCAGCACCTGCGCGCTATCGCTCTCGGCCAGCACCTGGCCGAACCATGACACCGCCCCGGCCTGTGCGGGCAGCGTGAAGCGCAGCGGGAACTGTTCAAACAAACTCGGCAAGGCCGAGACATCGGGCGGCGGCAACAGTCGCACCGGCGGCAGCGGCGGCTGCCCCGTGCGCGCCAGCGAACCCATGCCCGCATCCACCCGCACCTGCGCGCCCGAGGCCTGCAGTTCGACCGCGCCGCCCAGGGTTTCCTCCCGCGTGACATCGGCGCCCACCCCGACGCGGAACTGGGTGCCACGCACCACGGCCTGAGCCGACGGGGTGAGGATGCGCAGATTCTGATTGGGCAGGCGGCGAGGGTTGTCCTGAATGTCGATCTGCCCTTGCTGCAGACGCAGCCGGGTGTCGGCCATCAGTCCGTCGGCGTAGAGGCTCAGAGTGTCGAGCGTCAGGGCGCTGCCGGGCTGCAGCGCCAGACGGGTGCCGTTGGCCAGTTCGATGACGGCGCTGCCCGAATCCGGCACCTGTACCTGCGCGCCAGCGGCCAGCGTCTGACCCGGTTTGGCGTTCTGCCAGGCGTCTGTCGCCTGCGCCCGCCAGCGCACCGCGCCGAAAGCCTGCACCAGTCGCGCGCTTGAGGGCTGCTGCCGCAGCAGGTCGGCGGGGAACAGCAGGACGGTGCCCGGCGGTATCCGCCGCGGATTCGCAACCCGGTTGTCGCGCTGGACCTGCGGCCACTGCGCCGGGTCTCGCAAATAGCGCTGGCCCAGACCGATGAGGGTGTCGCCCGGCCGCACGGTGTAGCGCCACATGGGTTCGCCCGATGCACTGGCAGCCGTTGGCGAAGTTTGCGCCAGCGCCAGAGCCGGCGCCAGTATCGGTGCCATCAGCCATGCGAAAACCGCCAGCAGCAAAGCGCCCAAGCGGGTAGAAATGCGGGTAGAAATGCGGGTGGAAAACAGGAAGGTCGAGAAACGCATCAGGGTGAAATTCGGTTCGAGCCGCCGCCGACAAAAAGCGGCAAACCGACATTCTCGGCCCAGACGAGTTCAGACGTCGGGTTCAATCGTCGAGTTCGGGCGGCACGGTCTGCGGCCCTTCGTCGGCGCTGCGGGCGCGCTCCAAGCGGTAGCCGCGACCATAGACCGACACCAGGCGCCAGCCCGATTCGGGCTGCAAGCGCAGCTTGCGCCGCAGCGCACTGACATGCACATCCACCGTGCGGGTTTCGACTTCCGGGCGCAGACCCCAGATGGTCTGAATGAGAAAGTCGCGGGTCAGCAGACGGTTGACGTTCTGCAGAAAGTGCAGCGCCAGATCGGTTTCGCGGTCGGTCAGTTCAACCCTCTCGCCCTGCACGAAAATCTGCCGCCGCGAGCAGTCGGCCTCGATTTCGCCCAGACGAAGCCGCGCCGCGGGCAAGGCGCTACCCGAACGGCGCAACACAGCCTGCAGCCGCGCCAGCAACACCGGGCGCGACAAAGGTTTGACCAGATAGTCGTCGGCCCCCGACTCCAGCGCCTGCACCACATCGGTTTCGGCATTGCGTCCGGTGAGGAAGATGACCGGAGGCACGTTGGCGCCCAGTTGCAGACGCAGTCGGCACAGCACATCCGGCCCGCTCAGCCCGGGCAGCATCCAGTCGAGCAGGCAGGCGTCGGCGCCGCCGCGCTCGACGGCGCGGGCGAATTCCTGCCCGTCCGTGTAGTGCTGTACGTCATATCCGGCTTCGCGCAACCATTCGGAAACCTCGTGGGCAATGAGCGGATCGTCTTCCAGGTATGCAATACGCAAGGCGAGAGTGGTTGGCACGGTTGAACTGAAAAATGTCATGCGGCTTGACAGAGAAAAGACAGGGGCAGGAGTCAAGGAAACCTGGGGCGACCCGGCGTCTTCTTGAGAAAACCGTGAATATGTTCACACTGCGGGGGGTTGTCGGCAAGTAATGTCAGGGCGTGTTTTACAAAGTTCACGCCGGGAATCGACCTGGCGCAAGCCTAAGGCAGGTGCGGCCAGCGCGCTTTGATCGCATAGGCCTGCCGACGCTGCCGGTGACATGCGGCATGAATAATGCGCGCATGCATCGAAAACCGGCCAGAAAGACGACCGCCAAGCACCAGATCGGGCTCGGCGCAACCGCTTTGCCGAGCGCCATCGCCTTTTTTGGCTTCGCTCTCGGCGCCTTGTGCGCGCTGGCGGTGCTGGCGTGGCCGCAGACTGCGGCGGCACAGACCGCGAGCCCGTCCCCCGCGCCGCCCGCTTCGGCAGCGAAGGAAGCTGCGCCCAAGTACGAGATCAAACTCGACGTACCGGAGGACTTGCGCGCTCTCATATCGAACAATCTTGATCTGTTGCGCTGGCGCAACTTTCCGGGATTGCAGGCCGATCAGGTCGAGCGGCTGGCCGATGAGGCACCCGCCCAGGTGCAGCGCCTGCTAGAAACACAGGGTTATTTTTCACCGCAGATCACGGTGCGGGTCGATTGCCCTGCGGAGGCTGATGAGACAGAGCCGATCCGCGTGGATCTGACCGTGAATCCGGGCGTGGCCACTTTGGTGCACACCGTCGAGGTGCAGGTCGATGGCCCCGACGGCCAGCCGGATGCCGCGTTGAGCGCGCGGCTGAGCCGCACCTGGACACTCAAGCCCGGCTCGGTGTTTCGCGATGCCGACTGGGAATCGGCCAAGTCGCGGGCGCTCTCCAGTCTGCTGTCGGGACAATGGCCGGCTGCGCGCATTGCCGACAGCCGCGCGACCATCGATCCGCAAACGCATCAAGCCCGCCTGCTATTGCGGCTGGACACGGGCGCGGCATATCGGTTCGGCCCGCTCCACATCACCGGGTTGCAGCGCTATCCGGCCAGCATCGTGGAGCGGCTGGCGCCGATGCAGCCGGGGCAGCCGTATTCGCAGACCGCCCTGCTCGACTATCAGGCCGCCTTGCAGAACAGCCCTTATTTCCGCAATGCCGTGGTCGATGCCGATGTGCGTCAGGCGCAGGACGGCGTGGCGCCGGTGGACGTGCAGGTGACTGAAAACCGGGCGCAAAAACTCAGTTTCGGCGTGGGGGTGAGCAGCGATACCGGCAATCGGGTGCAGATGGGCTGGCGCGATCTCGACTTTCTGGGGCGCGCCTGGCGGCTGTCGAGCGAGGTCAAGCTGCAAACGCGCGAGCAGAGCGGCAATCTGCGGCTGGCTTTCCCGCGCACCGCGAACGGCTATGACGACAGCCTCACCCTGTTGCAAGACCGCACCGACATTTCCGGCCTGGTCACGCGCAACAGCAGCATCGGGGCACTGCGCGAGCGCACACGCGGCCACATCGACACAGCGCTGGCGCTGCAGTATCAGGCTGAGAGCCTGCAGCCTGCGGGCGCCGCCTCCAGCGAGGTGCATGCACTCAGCCTGAACGATAGCTGGACGTGGCGCGACATCAACAGCGTGCTCTATCCCAGCCGCGGCGCCATCATCAATCTGCAGCTCGGCGGCGCCAGCAAGGCGCTGCTGTCGTCGGCCAACTTCATCCGGTTGTATGCGCGCGGCCTCGGCTACTTGCCCATCGACCGCAGCAACCAGCTTGTTTTTCGCGCCGAAGCGGGCGCGGTGCTGGCCAATGGCGCCAGCGGTATTCCGCAGAATTTTCTGTTTCGCGCCGGTGGGGCCAATTCGGTGCGCGGCTACGCCTATCAAAGCCTGGGTCTGGTGCAGGGCGACGCCATCGTCGGCGGCCGCTATCTGTTTACCGCCAGTGCCGAGTTCGATCACTGGTTCACCCGCCAGTGGGGCGGCGCGGTGTTTTACGACCTCGGCAACGCGGCCGACACCTGGGGCGCGCTCAAACCCGTGCGCGGCTATGGCGCGGGCGTGCGCTGGCGCAGCCCGGTGGGGCTGGTGTCGGTCGATCTGGCTTACGGTCAGGCGGTACACCAATATCGCCTGAACTTCAGTGCGGGGCTGTCGTTCTGATGACCGAGCCGACCGCACCCACCCCGCCGACCAAACCCCGCCGCCGCGGGCCGCGCCTGCTGCACGTCTTGCTCTGGGCGCTGACGGCCACGGTTGCCGTGTTGATCGCCGCCGCAGGCGCAATCGCCTGGCTGGGCAGCGAGAGCGGTCTGCAGTGGCTGGCCACGCGCACGCCGCTGCGGCTGGGCAGCACGCTAATCACCCTGAAAGACGTACAGGGCAGTCTGTGGAACACGGTGCGCATCGGCCAACTGCAGCTCACCACCCCCAGCTCCACCACCCTCCTGCACGACGCCCGGCTGCGCTGGACGCCGACGGCGCTGTGGCATCGCACCCTGCACATCCAGAATCTGAGCGCGCAGCGCATCGACTTGACGCAAACCCACGCCAACGCGCAGGCCGGCGCGCCGCAACTGCCCGCCAGCCTGCGCCTGCCGCTGCGTATGGACATCGACCATCTGGCCGTCGGCGCACTGCAGATCGGCCCGCCGGGGGCGTTGCGGTCTTACGGCAGCGTCAGCGGCCAGATGCACTACGGCCAGGGCCGCTACCGCGCGCAGTTCACCGCCCTCACCCCCTGGGCCCACGCCCAGCTCAGCGCCAGCCTGGGCGACGCCGCACCCTACGCGCTGCAGGCGAGCCTGAGCGCCACGCACATCGGCCTGCCCGGCAAGGCGGCTGAGCGCAACGCTGCCGATCTGCGCGCCCACGGCACCCTGCGCGACTTCACCCTCGACGGCACCCTGCAAATGGACGCCGCCCG
>CALBRU010000186.1 GCA_937927695.1 uncultured Thiomonas sp.
CAACCATCCTGGCGATGTTCTTCAACACCGCCATCGACCAGCAGATGGCCAAATTCGAGGCCGACAACCACCGCCAACCCACCGATGACGAAGCGCAGAAAATCCGCGAATGGGTGCTGGAAAACGTGCGCGGCACGGTTCAGGCCGACATCCTGAAAGAAGACCAGGGACAGAACACCTGCATCTTTTCCACCGAGTTTTCGCTCAAGGTCATGGGCGATATTCAGCAGTATTTTGTGCAGCACCGGGTGCGCAATTTCTATTCGGTGAGCATCAGCGGCTATCACATCGCCGAGGCCGGGGCCAACCCCATCAGCCAGCTTGCCTTCACCCTGAGCAACGGCTTCACCTTTGTGGAGGCCTATCTGGCGCGCGGCATGCACATCGACGACTTCGCTCCCAACCTGAGCTTTTTTTTCAGCAACGGCATGGACCCGGAATACAGCGTGCTCGGCCGCGTGGCGCGGCGCATCTGGGCGGTGGCGATGCGCGACAAGTACGGCGCCAATGAACGCAGCCAGAAGCTCAAGTACCACGTGCAGACCAGCGGCCGCAGCCTGCACGCGCAGGAAATTGCGTTCAACGACATCCGCACCACGCTGCAGGCGCTGATCGCCATCTACGACAACTGCAACAGCCTGCACACCAACGCCTATGACGAAGCCATCACCACGCCCACCGAGGAAAGCGTGCGCCGGGCGATGGCGATCCAGCTCATCATCAACCGCGAGTGGGGGCTGGCGAAGTGCGAAAACCCGAATCAGGGCGCATTCGTGATCGAAGATCTGACTGATCTGGTGGAAGAGGCGGTGCTGAAGGAATTCGAAGCCATTGCCGAGCGCGGCGGCGTGCTGGGGGCGATGGAAACCGGCTACCAGCGCAGCAAAATCCAGGAGGAAAGCCTGCACTACGAAATGCTCAAGCACACTGGCGAGTTGCCCATCATCGGGGTGAACACCTTCCGCAATCCGCACGGCGACGTCGCCCCGGCGCATCTCGAACTGGCGCGCTCCACCGAGGCGGAAAAAGAGTCGCAACTGCAGCGTCTGGCCGATTTTCACCAGCGCCACGCGGCCGAGGCGCCCGCCTTGCTGCACCGGCTGCAGCAGGCCGTCATTCATAACGAGAATGTGTTTGCCGTGCTGATGGACGCGGTGCGGGTGTGCAGCCTGGGGCAGATCACCGCCGCGCTGTTCGAGGTGGGCGGACAATACCGGCGCAGCATGTAAGACTTATCATTTCGCCACTCCGCTGCGCGGCGAGTCGTTTCCCATTTCGGTTTCCTGTTCTGCGCGGCGGTTTTTTATTTTCTGTCATGTCCACCTCCCCCGCCTCGCTCCGCGCCAGCGCCTTGATGCTGCTGGCTTCGCTCATCTGGGGCACGGCCTTCGTTGCCCAGACCGCGAGCATCGGCACGGTGGGGCCGTTCTACTACACCGGCCTGCGTTTCATGCTGGGCGCCGCCGTGGTGCTGGCGGTGATGGCCTTGCGTCGCCGTCCCGATCCGGCCGCACATCCTGCCTCCAATTCGCGCAGCCTGCTGCGCGACGGTGGCCTGCTCGGCGTGGTCGTGGCCATCTCCATTTCCATGCAGCAGATCGGGCTGGAATCGACCACGGTGGCCAACGCCGGTTTCATCAGCTCGCTCTACGTCCTGCTGGTGCCGCTGCTGGGCCTGCTGTGGGGGCGGCGCGTCGGCGCTGGAGTCTGGCTGGGCGCCTTGCTGGCCGCAAGCGGCATGTACTTTCTCAGTGTGCGCCAGGGCTATAGCGTGCGGCATGGCGACTGGCTGGAGTTGGGCGGCGCGCTGTTCATCACTGTGCAGTTGCTGCTGCTGGGCCGCATGGCGCCGCGCCACGATCCGCTGCAACTCGCCGTGGTGCAGTTTGTCGTCTGCGGCCTGCTGTGCCTGGGCGCTGGGGCGTTGGTGGAAACCATTAGCTTGCAGGCGCTGCAGCGCGCGGCCTGGACCATTTTCTACGGCGGCGCGCTGTCTGTGGGCGTGGCCTACACCCTGCAAGTGGTGGCGCAGCGCCACGCCGTGCCCGCGCACGCCGCGGTGATTTTCAGCATGGAAGGCGTGTTCGCCGCGCTCGCGGCGTGGCTGGTGCTGCACCAGTCGCTGGACGCACGCGCCCTGTTCGGTTGCGCGCTGGTGTTCAGCGGCCTGCTGGTCTCGCAACTGCCGCTTCGCGCGCTGGCGAGCGGTTTGTTCACGATGATGCGGCGCGTCCAGCCCGCTCAACCCATCGACCCATGACGACCAAACCGCGCCTCGCTTCCGTCTGGCCAGGACGGCCGCGTTCTTCCGAACCCGCGCCCCGGCGCAGCGCACCCGCCAAAACTATGGCCGCATCCGCACCGCAGGGCGGCCCTGCCGTCGAAGTGCGCCTGTCCAAGCGCATGTCCGAACTCGGCCTGGCCTCACGGCGCGAAGCAGACGACTGGATCGAGCGCGGCTGGGTGCTGGTGGGCGGCACACCCGCGGTGCTCGGCACCAAGGTAGCGGGCGATCTGCCCGCTTCGCGCATTGTCATCCGCAAGGCGGCGCAGCACCGGCAGGCTGCGCAGGTCACCCTCCTGCTGCACAAGCCGGTGGGCTATGTCAGCGCGCAGGCCGAGCACGGTTACACCCCGGCGGTCGCGCTCATCAAGGCCGAAAACCGCTGGGCTGAATGCGAAGCGCCGCAACCATTTTCACCCGCGCATTTGCGGCATCTGGCCGTGGCGGGTCGGCTGGACATCGACTCCACCGGCCTGCTGGTACTCACCCAGGATGGCCGCATCGCCCGTCAACTCATCGGCGAAGACAGCGCGGTGGAGAAGGAATATCTGGTGCGGGTCAGCCTGACTGATGTGCCGACCCGCAACGGCGACGAAGAAGATGTGCAGGCCGCCTTTCCCGAGAGCCGCCTCGCCCTGCTGCGCCACGGCCTTGCGCTCGACGGCCAGCCGCTGCGGCCGGCGCAGGTGGAATGGATCAACCCGCAGCAATTGCGCTTTGTGCTGCGCGAAGGCAAGAAGCGCCAGATTCGCCGCATGTGCGAGCTCGTCGGCCTGCGGGTTACCGGTCTCAAGCGCGTGCGCATCGGCGGCGTGCGCCTCGGTGCACTGCCGCTGGGGCAATGGCGCTATCTGCGCGAGGACGAAGGGTTTTAAGGCGCGAGCAGTGAAGCGCTCAAGCGTGAGCCTGCTCGAACAGATCGAGCGCCTTCTTGACTTCGGCGATATAGGTCATCGCCGGGCCGCCGCCCATGACGATGGCCACCTTGCAGACCTCGACAATTTCGGCGTGGCTCACGCCTGCACGCAGCGACTTCTCGACATGGATGCCGATGCAATAGACGCAGCGCGCGGTAATCGCCATGCCCAGGGCGATGAGTTCCTTGGTCTTGGCGTCGAGCACGCCATCGCCCAAGGCCTCGCCCATGAAGGCGCCAAACGCCTTCATCGTGCTGGCTGCCTCGCGGTTCATCATGCCCATGCCCATTTTGAAATCGCGCATGGACACTTCCATGCCGTTGTGCACTGAATCGTTCATCGCGTTTTTCTCCCGGATTGATGCCTTCACTGTGAACGGGCGATGTGACGCTCTGATGTCATCCTATGGATTGACACAGGGCCGACACTTGCGCGTGGTAACAAGTGCACATGTCTGCCGTACCCACGCCCTCTCCTCCCCGCCTGCTGTACGACGCGGTCTCCGAATTGCGCCGCGCCGCGCTCGCGTTTGAGCACGCCCACCAAGACCGCATCGACGCGCTGCCGCCGCAGCGACGCGCCAGCGCCCGCAATCTGCTGCACTACATCGCCGTGCGCCAGGCTGATCTGCGGCCATTGCAGACCCAGTTGGCTCAGATCGGCCTGTCTTCGCTGGGCATGCTGGAAACCCATGTGCTCGCTGCCCTCGACGCGGTGCTCGACCGGCTCGAAGACTTGCTCGGCCATGCCCGCAGCCAACGCCCTGCGCCCCCCTGCACTTTCGTCGAGGGCCTGCAACTGCTGCAGCACAACACCACCGCCCTGCTCAACCCGCCGCGGCCGCAGCGCGAGGTGCGCATCATGGTGACCCTGGCTACTGAAGCCGCGCAAGACGCTGCAGGACTGCGCGCCCTGACCGAGGCTGGCATGGACGTAGCCCGCATCAACTGCGCGCACGACGATGCCGCCGTCTGGCAACGCATGGCCGAGTTGGTGCACGGCACTGACGCTGCGCCGTCTCCGCTGGTGCAGATCGATCTGGCGGGGCCCAAGTCGCGCACGGGCGAGTTGCTGCCGCAGGGCCGCATCCTGCACCTGCGGCCCCGCCACGATGTTCGCGGACAAATCATCGCCCCTGCGCTGCTGGCGCTGTGGTGCGGTGAGGGCCCGCCTCCGCAAGTTCCCGAGGGACAAACCCTGCTGCACGCCGGTGCGCTGCACCCGCCCCTGCCCGCGCAGTTGCCGCCGTCTGCCCGGCTGCAGGTCACCGATCTTCGCTCGCGCGCGCGGCAAGGCCGGCTGGTTTCCCGCGAGGGCGCGCTGCTGGTGTTCGCCTTCGAGCGCTCGGCCTATCTGGCCGAAGGCATGCCGTTCAAGCTGACGAACGACACCACAGAAATGGCCGCAGGCACGCTGCAAGGCATTGCCGAAGTTCCAGGCGAACTGCGGCTGTTCGTCGGCGACCCGCTGGTGCTGCTGCGCGAAAACCGCCCCGGCCATCCCGGGCAGCGCGGCGACGACGGCGCCTTCACCACGCCGCCACAGGTGCACTGCACCCTCGAAGCCGCCTTCACCTCGGCGCAGGTCGGGCAAAGCGTTTGGCTGGACGACGGGCGCATTGGCGCGATCATCGAAACTCGCACGGACGACACCCTGCAACTGCGCATCACCCACGCCGAGCCGAGCGGCAGCCGGCTCAAGGCGGAAAAGGGCATCAACTTTCCCGACACTCGTTTCGACCTTCCCGCGCTCACCGAAAAAGACCGTGACGATCTCGCCGCGATGACCCGCCATCTCGATCTGGTCGCGCTGTCCTTTTTGCGCAGCCCGCAAGACGTGCGTCAGTTGCGCGCGGAACTCAGCGCTCGGCATCGCGACGACGCCGGCGTGGTGCTCAAGATCGAAAACCGCCAGGCCTTTGACCACCTGCCCGCCATCCTGCTCGAAGCCCTGGCGCACCCGCGCCTCGGTGTCATGGTCGCGCGCGGCGATCTCGCGGTGGAACTGGGCTTCGAGCGGTTGTCAGAAGCGCAGGAAGAAATTCTCTGGATGTGCGAAGCCGCCCACCTGCCGGTGATCTGGGCCACGCAGATTCTTGACACCATGGCCCGCAGCGGCCTGCCCTCTCGCCCCGAGGTCAGCGATGCCGCCCTGAGCATCCGCGCCGAGTGCGCCATGCTCAACAAAGGGCCGCACATCGTCGAGGCCGTGCGCTTTCTCTCCGGCGTGCTCGAACGCATGGAAGGCCATTACGCCAAGCGCATGTCCCTGCGCCGCCCGCTGTCAATCGCCGATCTGCCCAACTGAACCCCGGCCGCACAAACGGCTCCAAGCAACATTGCGCAGCCGGTCGAACGGGTTTCACTTTGTTGCACCGCAGCACTTGCATGATTGATTTTTGTCAACGACAAACGCCCAAATCAGTGAGTGCTTATAGAGGGTTGTCCTAATGTCCAAGCGGTGCCGCGCAGGGAACAATGCGCCATCTTTCGCGGAGTACGGACATGGATTCAAAGCGTCGCACATGGTTGATTGCAACGGGTTGCGCCGGTTGCGTGGCAGCAGGGGGAGCGGCCGTGCCTTTTGTCGATTCGCTCGCACCTTCCGCAAAGGCCCGCGCCGAAGGCGGGCCGGTGGATGTGGACATCAGCTCGCTGCGCCCGAGTGAAAAAATGACCGTGCTATGGCGCGGCCAACCCGTGTGGATTCTGCACCGCACCCCGGCCATGCTGGAGTCGCTCAACGAGACCCAGCCCCTCGTCGCCGATCCAGACTCCAAGCGCACCGCCTTCCCCACCCCGGTCTGGGCGCAAACGCAGTGGCGCTCGATCAAAAAAGAATACCTCGTGGTCGTGGGCATCTGCACCCATCTGGGCTGCTCGCCGGTCGACCGCTTCACGCCGGGGCCGCAGCCCTCGCTGCCCTCCGACTGGGACGGCGGCTTTCTCTGCCCCTGCCACGGCTCGATGTTCGATCTGGCTGGCCGCGTGTTCAAGAACATGCCTGCCCCCGACAACCTGGTCGTGCCACCGTATATGTATGTGACCGACGCCAAAGTGCGCATCGGCGAACACGAGCAAGCCTGACCCCCCGCTCTTCCTCCCGATTTTCCTCCCGCTGCACCCTCCCCACAAAACAAACAGGAGACACCTCAATGGCCGATCAATCGCTGCACGGCGCGCACGCCGCCCCCGAACACGGCGGGCTGCGCGGCTGGGTGGACAAGCGCTTTCCTTTCTCCTCGCTGTGGAGCGCGCACCTGACCGAGTATTACGCGCCGAAAAACCTCAATTTCTGGTATTACTTCGGCTCGCTGTCCATCGTGGTGCTGGCCATTCAGATCATCAGCGGCATTTTCCTGGTGATGAACTACAAGCCCGACGCCGCGCTGGCCTTTGGCTCGGTCGAATACATCATGCGCGATGTCAACTGGGGCTGGCTGATCCGCTATATCCACTCCACCGGGGCCTCGGCGTTTTTCATCGTGGTGTATCTGCACATGTTCCGCGGTCTGATTTACGGCTCCTACCGCACCCCGCGTGAACTCATCTGGATTTTCGGCTGCCTGATCTTTCTGTGCCTGATGGCCGAGGCCTTTTTCGGCTATCTGCTGCCGTGGGGGCAGATGTCGTTCTGGGGCGCGCAGGTCATCGTCAACCTGTTCTCCGCCATTCCCTACATCGGCCCCGATCTGGCGGTGTGGATTCGCGGCGATTACGTGGTGAGCGATGTCACGCTCAACCGCTTTTTCGCTTTCCACGTCATCGCCATTCCGCTGCTGCTCATCGGCTTGGTGGGGTCGCACATCATCGCCCTGCACCAGGTCGGCTCGAACAACCCGGACGGCGTCGAAATCAAGGACAACAAGGATGGCCGCGGCATTCCGCGCGATGGCGTCGCGTTCCACCCCTACTACACCGTGCACGATCTGTTCGGGCTGTCCGTGTTCCTGATGATTTTCTGTGCCGTGGTGTTCTTCGCGCCGCAATTCGGCGGCTATTTCCTGGAGCACAACAACTTCATTCCGGCCAACCCGCTGAAAACCCCGCCGCACATCGCCCCGGTCTGGTACTTCACGCCGTTCTACTCCATCCTGCGCGCGACCACGAGCAACACCGTGCACATCTGGATGGGCGTGGTGGTCGTGGCCACGCTGTATGCGCTGTGGCGCCACCGCGGCAAACCCGGCCGCGCCGCGCTGTTTGCAGCGGGCGGCGGCCTGCTGTTCTGGGCGCTTGCCTCGGTAGACGCCAAGTTCTGGGGCGTGGTCAGCATGGGCGGCGCCGTCATCATCTTTTTCTTCCTGCCCTGGCTCGACAAATCGCCGGTCAAGTCGATCCGTTACCGCCCCACCTGGCACCGCGCCGTCTACACCCTGTTCGCCATCAACTTCGTGGTACTGGGCTACTTCGGCATTCAGCCGCCATCGCCCGTGGCCTACGCCGTGGCGCTCACCTGCACCCTGCTTTACTTCGGCTTCTTTTTCCTCATGCCGTGGTGGAGCCGTCTGGGGGAATTCAAACCCGTGCCGCAACGCCTGACCTACAAAGCCCACTGATGCCCGCCACCATGACCTCCTTCCTGCACCCGCTTCTGCGACGTCTGTGCCTGGGGTTGCTGCTCGGGTTGATGCTGCAAGGCGCCGCCAGCGCCGCCTCGGAAGAGCAAGAAATTCCGCTCGATCACGCCCCCTACCGGGTAAACAATGTGCTGGCGCTGC
>CALBRU010000187.1 GCA_937927695.1 uncultured Thiomonas sp.
TTTTCCCAGGATTGTTTTTGCAGCGCGCGGATTTTTTCACTTTGCCCCGGGGTTGCGCCAGCTTTTGAGAGCATGCGCCCCAAGGCGCGTTCGCCGGGGTTTGCGGGGCCGCAAAGGCCCAATTTCCCCCCCATGCCGCCGCGCAGCATGGGGGCATCGGGCGGCGGGGTTTGCGCGCTGGCCAGCGCGGCATGGCTGGCCACGGTGACGACCACTGCGGCACTGACCATGCCCAGGGTACGACGCAGTCGCGACACCTTGGCGGACGTGGAAGGAGATGAGGCTTGAGGATTCATGGCAGTCCTTGAGAAGGAAGTAACGATGAATCCATTTTGCGAGGCGGCGATTGCCCGCAAGTCTCGCGGGGGTGAAGATATGTAAAGCTGCGAAATCTTGCGCCGCGCTTACTCGCCTTCGCCGAACTTGTCGTCGAACAGCGCCTGCACCGCGTCGAGTGCGATATCGGCCTGATCGCCTTCGGCATCGACCGTGACGGTGGAGCCGATGCCTGCCGCCAGCATCATCACCCCCATGATGCTTTTGGCGTTGACGCGACGCGCGCCCTTGGATATGAAGATGTCGCAGGGAAACTGTCCCGCGAGTTTGGTGAGCTTGGCCGACGCGCGGGCGTGCAGACCGAGCTTATTGCTGACTTGAATGATGCGTTGCGGCATGAGAAGGGCTGCGGAGGGGCTGTTGTTGTGGGGCGCTTGCGGAGACCTGAATCACGCCCTGAATGGCGCCAGCCGCCGCACGGGCGGCTAGACCGTCGAGCGACTCATCTTGATAGCACACCGACCGCAGCAGCATGGGCAGGTTCACCCCGGCCACGATCTTGAGCTTGAGGTCGCTCGCCAGTTCGGACAGTCGCAGTGCGATATTGCTCGGCGTGGCGCCGAAAACGTCGATCAGCACCAGGGCGCTGCCATCTGCCGCGGCCTGGCGTAGCGCGGGCAGGGCGGCCTGCGCCGTGTCTTCGACCACGGCGTCGGGAGCTACGTCGAAAGCCAGCAATTTCTGCGGACATCCGGCGTACACATGGCTGGCGCATTCTTTCAAGGCGCTGGCGAGCGGAGCGTGGGCAATGATGAATAGACCGGGCATACGAACCTTACCGGCGAGTGAATCTGATTTGCATCATAGGTCGCTGGTTTTCAGGGGGAGGGGGATAAATTCACAGATCCGGCGAAAGTTTGCGCCGCTTCGTCCTTGAAATCGTCTGTGGGAGCAAACGCGGTGACCTGATAGACGTTATTGCCTTGGCTAAATAGCAAAACCCGCTCTCGCACCGGCTTGCCGTCGGGCGTCTGACCGTCGATGCGAAGATCCAGACCGTCTGGCAGACCCGGTGTGGCATTTTTGGGAATGTCAGGTGAAGAGAAGGTGACCTTGCCATGCACATTGTCAACCGCGGCCTGATGCAACTGAGCCAGCGCCCGGGCGGCCAGCGCGGGGTTGGGCAGCCGGGCGTGGGCGAGCGCAAAGGTCATTTTGTCGGCCACGCAGCCGGTCATGCTCATTTTTATCTTCTGGTCGGCCAGTTCCACATCCTGCGCGATCTGCTCCGGTTTGCAGGGATAGGTCAGCAGAATGTTGATGTCTTTCGGTCGCACATCACGCCAGTCGAGTGCGGGAGAGCAGGCGCTGAGAAGCGCCGCAGCGGTAAGCAGCAGGGTGGAAAAACGGATCACCGACGCTGTCGCTGGGTATCGGGCTGTGGATAACATACCTTCATTATCCCGTGACTTCGGAGTCGAGGTGGCTGTATGTCGAAGGTGAAGGTGTTTTCTCAGAGCGATCCCCGAGAGGGCTTCGTCGCATTAAGCCAACAGTGGCGACGGTTTCTGCGTCTTGTTTCAGTGCTTTTGCTGAGCCTGACGGCGGGCGCGGCCTGGGCGGAAACGCCGCTGCCGCCGGTGCAGAACCTGCAGCAAAGCGCCCTTCAGGCCGCGGCAAAGGATCAGCCTCTCATCGTCATGTTCAGTCTGCCCAATTGCCCGTTCTGCGAAAAGCTGCGGCGCACTCAGTATCAGTTCATGGCCAAAGAAGGCTATGTGGTGCAGCAGATCGAGATCACCAGCCGCACCCCGGTCACCGGATTTGATGGCAAGCCGACGACGGGTGTCCAGCTGGCTCGGCAGTTCGGCATCCGGCTTGCGCCGACAGTGTTGTTTTTCGGGCCCGGCGGTAAAGAGATTGGCGAGCGCATTACAGGGGCGCCGACGGCGGATTTTTACGGCGCCTTCATCGACCGCGCGCTGAAAGAAAGTGCACAGGCACTCAAAGCCAAACCGGGGGCGGCCTGAGCGCGGATAGGGCGGGAAGGGCGGAAAGAGGTTTGTCGCGCCTTGGCGACAAATCGCCTCTCGGCAAGACGGGAACCCATATACCCCCATGAGTATTGATATACTCCAGTCTGTATATATCGCGTGACCTCGCCAAGCGGGGCGGCTATTCTCGGAGCAGTCTGCTCGCTTGGGGGCTATACACCTGAGGGTGTAGGCGCTTCAGGGTCGGTTACACGCATTCCTTGGTTAGATTTCCTCTTTCTGGCGGAGCTGGATGATGACGGATTCCATGCCTCGACGTATGCGCGTCGGGTTGTTGGCAGGTGCTTGTCTTTACGTTCTGGGGAGTTTGGCTCTGGCGCAGGCTGAGACGCTGGATTTCCGCCAGGCGGTGGACGTGGCGCTGAGGCAAAACCCCGATCTGATGGGGGTACAAGCGCAGATGGCGCAGGCGCGTGCCGGCATCAATCAGGCCGAGGGCGCCAAAATGCCCAAGATCACGGTGTCGGCAGGGGTGACGCGCACCAACGACGCGCTCAACGCCTTCGGCATCAAGCTGTCGCAGCGGCAGGCGACGTTCAATGACTTCGGTGCGGGGCAGTTCGACCCGACCAACCCAAATGTGCTGAGCGTGGCGCCCAACTCGCTCAACTACCCCGGCTCGGTCAACAATTTCAACACCCGCATCCAGGCCGAGCTGCCGATTTACACCGGCGGCAAGCTGCAGGGGTATCTGCAACAGGCCCGCTCCATGCTGATGGCGGCGCAGGCCGGTGATCAGGCGGCCAGGCAGCAGATCATTTATCACGCCCTGCAGGCGTATGACGGCGTGTACACCGCGCGTGCCTTCAAGGGCGTGGCAGCCAAGGCGCTGGAGGCGGCGCAAAGCCAGGTGAAAACGGTGGATAGCCTGTTCAAGCAAGGCGTGGTGATCAAGAGCGATTTGCTTTCCGCACAGGTGCGTCAGGAAGACGTGAAGCTGCAACAGGATCAGGCCGCTGATATGGAAGCGCAGGCGATGGACGCGCTGCATGTGGTGCTCGGCGTGCCGCTGAACCAGCCCATCACGCTGGGGCCAGAAGTCATGGTGACCATGCCCGAGGGCGACCCGAACGCGTGGGTTGGTCAGGCGATGGAGCGCAATCCGAAAATTCAGGCGCTGCAGCACCAGATCGCCGCGGCTGGCGGCAAGATCGAGGTGGCGCGCGCTGACCGTTACCCGCAGATCGGCGCCATGGCGCGGTTCGATACCAATGACCCCAACGTCGGCTTCGAGTCGCGCAGCTATACCGTGGGGGCACAGCTCAACTGGACGATTTTCGACGGCGGCGTGACGCGCAACGCGGTCGATCAGGCCGTGGCCAAGCGGATGGAACTGCAGGCCAAATTGCAAAGCGAGCAGAACCAGCTTGGCATGCAGGTGCAGGACAGTTATCGCAGGGCGGTCGATGCCGCCAATCAGGTCAAGACTCGCGAGCTTGCGGTGAAGCAGTCTGAAGAAGCCGCGCGCATCGTCAGCAAGCGCTATGCCGATGGCGTGGGCACGCTGGTGGAAGTGCAGGGCGCGCAGGCACAGCTCGACAAGGCCCGGGCCGATCTCATCATGGCCAAGCAGCAGGTCAATCTGCAGCGCGCCGCGTTGCGGCTGGCCATCGGCGATCTGACGCTCGACGCCACGCAGCCGATCAAACCGGTGGCGCAGCTCGCGACGGCGCAGGCTGTTGCGGCTGTCTCCCCTTCCAATCCTTGAGCGCGACAGTCTGGGTGCTGTTCCCGTTCGCAGCCTGTCGTTCCCCGAAGTGCATCCGAATCTGATCTTTCTCTCATGACCGCCATGAATCATTCTGTCCTGCCTTTGCTGCGCCGCGCGCCGCTGGCCCTTGTGCTGTCCACGGCCCTGTTGTCGGCCTGCGGCCATCCCTCCGAGACTGCGCAAACCGCCGCCGCACCCCGCGTGGTGGCGGCGCAAACCCTCAAGCTCGCTTCGAGCGATCAGCAAAACCTCACCCTGCTGTCGGGCACGGTGATGTCGAGCAATCAGGTGCAGGTCGCCTCGCGGCTGATGGGCTATATCCGCACCCTCAATGTCAAAGAAGGGCAGACGGTGAAGGCTGGGCAGTTGTTGTTCCAGGTCGATCCCACCGACATTCAGGGCCAAGTGGCGCAAGCGCGCGCCGGGCTGGCGCAGGCGCAGGCCAATCTGGCCAACGCCAAGGGCGATTTCGAGCGCTTCGGCAATCTGTACAAGGAACAAGCCATTCCCAAGCAGCAATGGGATCAGGTGCAACTGCGTTATCAGGTGGCGCAGGAGCAGGTGGCTGCGGCGCAGGCCGGCTACAACACCGCCGCAGCGCAGATGCGCTATTCCTCTGTCACCTCGCCGATTACCGGTGTGGTGGTGCAGAAGATGGCCAACCAGGGTGACCTGGCTGCCCCAGGCCGCCCGGTACTGGTGATCGAAGGGCAGGGCAAGCTGCAGGTGACGACGCAGGTGCCGGGCGAGGTGTTCGCCAAGATCAAGGTGGGCGACAAGGTGCAGGTGCTGGCAAACGGCAAATCGCTGCAGGGCACCATCGCCCAGGCCGTGCCGGTGGCTGATCCGATGAGCCATACCCACACGGTGAAGATCGATCTGCCGGCCAACGCCGGGCTGGACAGCGGCAGCTTCGTGCGCGTGGGCTTTGCCGTGGGCAGCTCGCCGCAGTTGCGCGTGCCGCAAGGCGCCGTGGTCGATCGCGCCGGGATGACCGGGGTGTTCGTCGTTGACAAGGACGGCATTGCCCACTTCAGGCTGGTGCGTCTGGGTGCGGAGATGGGCGCCGATGTCGAAATTCAGGCCGGGCTGAACGCGGACGACACCATCGTCACCAGCAATCTGCCTGAAGTGGAAAACGGCGTGAAGATCGGCGGAGGCAACCGTGGCTGAACATGCGGCTCCCATGAACAGCGCGGGCAAGCTGGCCCGCGCATTCATCGAATCGAAAATCACCGCCCTGATCATGGTCGGCCTCACCCTCGCCGGGGTGTTGGCGCTGCTGGTCACGCCGCGCGAATACAACCCGCAGATCGTGGTACCGGCGGCGAACATCATCGTCGCCAAGCCGGGGGCCGGGCCGCAGGAGATCCAGAATCTGGTGGTCAAGCCGCTTGAAGCCATCATGGCCTCGATGTCCGGCGTCGATCATACCTATGGCTATGCGACCAACGATTTCGGCGTGGTCACGGTGCAGTTCAAGGTGGGCGAAGACCAGGAGAAAAGCCTGGTCAAGATGTACAACCAGTTGATGCAGAACCTCGACCGCATTCCCCCCGGGGCGATGCAGCCGGTGATCAAGCCGATCAATGTGGACGATGTGCCCATCCTCACCCTCACGCTGTCGTCCGCGACGTTGAATGGCATGCAGCTGCGCGATGTCGGCGAAAAAGTGCTGGCCCATTTGCGCAACGTGCCCGGAGTGTCGTTCACCGAGGTGGTGGGCGGCGCGCCCCGCGCAGTGAACGTGGCGATTTCTCCGAGCAAGCTGGCGGCCGCCGGCATTCCGCTCGAACAACTCGACAAGATTCTGCAAGGCAGCAACGCGGCGGCACCCATCGGCAATCTGGTGGATGGCAACAAGGTCACCCCGGTACGCATCGACAGCTTCCTCGGCAACGCACAGCAGGTGGGCGACATCCTGATCGGCGCGCCAAACGGCAAGCCGGTCTATCTGAAGGATGTGGCCAAGGTCACCGAAGGGCCGGAGCAGGTGGACGACCTGTCGCACTTCGCCTGGGGCCTGGCCGCCAAGGGCAAGCCACAGGGCCAGGAGATGAGCGCGGTCACCCTGGCCATTGCCAAAAAATCGGGCACCAATGCGGTGGTCGTGGTGCATGACGTGTTAGCCAAGCTCAGCGAAATCGAGAGCTACGCGCTGCCGCAGGGCGTGCACGTCACCATCACCCGCGACGACGGCCATAAAGCCAACGAAGCGGTCAACACACTGGTGGAGCATCTGGGCATTGCCATTGTCAGCGTGTCGCTGCTGCTGTGGTTTTTCCTCGGCTGGCGCGAGGCCGGCATCGTGACGCTCACCGTGCCGCTGACGCTGTTTGCCGTGCTCACGGTCGATCTGATCGTCGGCCAGAGCATCAACCGCATCACCCTGTTCGCGCTCATTCTCTCGCTGGGTCTGCTGGTCGATGGCGCCATTGTGGTGATCGAGAACATCCACCGACATCTGCATGGCGGGCCGGTCAAGAACTTCAATCGAACGGTGATTCAGGCGACCAATGAGATCGGCAATCCCACCAATATGGCCACGCTGGCGGTGATTTTGGCCTTCGTGCCGATGGCGTTTGTCAGCGGCATGATGGGGCCGTTCATGCGGCCCATCCCGATCAATGTGCCGGTGGCGATGATCGCCTCGCTCATCCTGGCCTACACCGTGGTGCCCTGGGCGGCGCGGCTTTGGCTAAGCAAAAAGGCGATGCGTGAGGCACTGGCGCACAGCAGCAGTCTGGAAGAAGAAGGCGCGCACAAGCAGGACAAGCTGCACACGGCGTATCTGAAAATGATCGAGCCGCTGTTGCGCAACCGTGTTCAACGCAACCTGATGTTCCTCGCTGTGCTGCTGCTGCTCATCGCGGCCATGCTCATGCCGGCCTGGCAGTTCATCCGCCCCTCGGGCATGAACGGCCCCTTGTCGGCGCTGGGCGTCGAACTCAAGATGCTGCCCAACGACAACACCAACACCTTCCTGGTGCAGGTCGATACCCCGGCGGGTTCCACGCTGGAGCGCACCGATCAGGTGGCGCGTGCGGTGGGCGACGTGCTGGCGACCAATCCTTACGTGGTCGATTACCAGACCTTTGTTGGGCAGGCCGCGCCGATCGACTTTGCCTCGCTAGTGCGCGGCGACATGCTCAAGCGCGGCGACAACTTTGCGCAGATTCGCGTCAATCTGGTGGGCAAGGACGAGCGCTCGGTTGAGTCGCATGCCATTGTGCAGAAGCTCTACGAGCAGCTCGCTCCGGTGCGCGCGCGTTTCCCATCGACCTTCATCAAACTGTTCGAAACCCCGCCGGGGCCGCCGGTGCGTGCGCAGGTCATGGCCGAGCTGTATGGCCCGAGCTACGACACCCTGCGTTCCTCCGCGAAAGACGTGCTGGGCGATTTCGACAAAACCTACGGCCTGATGAACCAGGATGACTCGGTGACATCCACATCTTCGGAATACCGCATCAAGATCGACCGCCAGAAAGCGGCGATGTCGGGCATCGTGCCGGGGCAGATCATCCAGCTGCTGCACAACTATGTATCGGGGCTGAAGGTCGGTGCGGTGCATGACAGCAACGCGCTGGAGCCGGTCAACATCATCGTGCGTGTGCCGCGCGCCGATCGCCAGAGCCCGCAGCAACTGCTCGACGTGCCGATCCAGAACGCGCAAGGCAAGGTCATTCCGCTCTCCAGTATCGCCACGGTGGAGAAAACCACGCTGGCCAAGCCGATCTACAGCCGTGATCAGCATCCCGTGGTTTACGTGGGCGGTGAAATGATTCATTCCAGCCCGGTCTATGCCACCCTGAGCCTGAACTCCATGCTCGACGGCAAGAAGCTGGCCAACGGCACCACCTTCACCACCGGCAACCTCGGCTTCACCGAAACCCCGGCCAGCGACCTCAAGGGCTATCAACTGCTGTGGGGCGGCGAAATGCGTCTGACCCTCGACGTGTTCCGCGATCTGGGCGCGGCCTTCATGGTGGCGCTGGTGTTCATCTACTTGCTGCTGGTGGCGTATTACAAGTCCTTCCTGCTGCCGGTCATTGTGATGGGGGCCATTCCACTGACGTTGATCGGCGTGTTCCCCGGCCACTGGATCACGCATCAGTCGTTCACCGCCACCTCGATGATCGGGGTCATCGCGCTCGCGGGCGTGGTGGTGCGCAACTCGCTGCTGCTCATCGACTTCATCCTCGATTACCGGGCTCGCGGCTACAGCCTGCAAGAGTCGGTCGCGCAGGCAGGGGCAGTGCGCCTGCGGCCGATTCTGCTCACGGCGCTGGCCATCATGTTCGGCTCGGCCATCATGGTGTCCGATCCGGTGTTTGGTGGCCTGGCCGTATCGCTGATCTTCGGCACGCTGCTGTCCACCATCCTCACCCTGATCGTCATCCCTCTGCTCTACTACGTCTGGCAGGTCCGGGTGAAGCCCAAAGTTCCGCCCAAGGCTCCGGCCGCACCGGCTGAACCTGTGCTGACGACTTGAATCTGACTACTCAACGATCACAACCTTGGAGATTTGAAATGACTGTCGAACGCTATATCCGTGTCATCGCTGGCACCTTTGTGCTGCTGTCCGTGCTGCTGGGCGCGCCCGCCAGCCCGATCTTCGTCTCGCAGTGGTTTCTGCTGTTCACCGGTTTCGTGGGCGCCAACTTGCTGCAATTCGGTTTCACCAATCTGTGCCCGCTGGGTTTTTTCCTGCGCAAGCTGGGCGTGCCCGATTCCAAAGCCAACTGCTGCGGCTGATCGGGCAGGGTGATGGCACATTCTGGTCATCCCCGCCTCAAGTTCCTCGCGCCCGGCTGGTTCGCCGTGGTCGTGGGCTGGGGCGGCCTCGCTTTGGCCTGGCATCAGGCCACAGCCCTGCTCGGCGAACCCGCGGCCATGATCTCGCAGGTGCTGGGCTGGGCCGCCATTGGTGCGCTGGGCTTGCTCGCGCTGCTCACCGGGCTGAGATTGCAGCGGCATGCGTCCGATTGTTTGGCCGATGTGCGTCACCCCGTGCGGCATCCCTTGCTGGCCCTGGCGCCCATGGCGATGCTGGTGATCGCCGGGTTTGCCGTGCAGGTGCTGGGCGCGGGCAATGTCTGGATGGCCGGCTTTTGGATGCTCGGCGCCTTGGCTCAGTTGGCCGCGACGGTCTGGGTTTTTCATCGCCTGCGGCAGAGCGCAGCGACTGACAAAGGGCCGAATTGGGCGGGCATTACCCCTGCGCTCTTTCTGGCCGCGGCAGGCAATGTCGTCGTGCCCTTTGCCGGCGTCGCACTCGGTTTTCAGATCTGGTCCGTGGCGCAGTGGACCATCGGCGCACTGTTTTTTGTCGTGGTGCAGGTGCTGTTCATGGTGCGCGTCACGGCCTTTGGCATGTTGCCGCGCAAGCTCTTGCCCATGCTGTTCATCACAGTAGCACCTCCGGCGGCCGGCGGCCTGGGCCTTGCCCAGCTGGGCGCGCCAGTCCAGGCACTGGAAGGGGCTTGGGGTATCGCGCTGTTCTTCGTCATTCTGAGCTTTCTGTCGTTCAAGCCGATGATGCAGGAAGCCTTCACCATCGGCCACTGGGCGCTGTCCTTCCCCTTGGCGGCGTTTGCCGGACTGTCGATGCATCTCGCCCTCATGACGCAAAACGGCGCAATGCAGACCTTTGCCATTCTGGCGCCGGCGCTGGCCTCGGTGATCATCGGCTGGTTGACCCTGGCGACGGCGCGCGGCCTGCGCGATGGCAGCTTGCTCGCACCCGAGCCGGCGGCGCTGATTCATGCGGCTTAAATGGGCTTGGCGGACGCGGCCGACGGATTCGAGCCGCTCGCCTATGATGGAGAAGATTGGATGAAACGCAGCACCAAGCCCATACAGATTCCCGGAGCCATCACCATGTCAGTTCTGACCAACGAAGCCTCTCGCACGGACATTCTCAACCGCCTCAAGCGTGCCGAAGGGCAGATGCGCGGCGTGCAGCGCATGATCGAAGAGGGCGAGCCCTGCCTGAAAGTGGCCCAGCAACTCTCGGCCGTGCGCAAGGCCCTCGACAGTACGTTTGTGCGCATGACCGTGTGCTTTCTGGAGCAGGAACTCGAGGGGCGTCTGGAGCCCGCCGAGGGCGGCGAACAGCCCAAGCTCAGCGCCATGCTCGACGAGGTTGAAACCCTGCTGGCCCGGATGAACTGAAAGTTTTCAGTCATCCCTCGATGCGGTCTCGATGATGCCGCCGCCAAGGCAAACCTCGCCGTCATACAGCACCGCAGACTGTCCTGGTGTCACCGCCCATTGCGGTGAGTCGAACTTCAAGATGAAGCGATCAGGGCCTTGGTCCTGAAAGCGGCAAGCGGCGTCCACCTGACGATAGCGGGTTTTCGCACCGTAGCCGCAATCCCCCTCAGCGGGCGCCGTGCCCGACACCCAACTGGCCGACAGCGCCTGCAGCGTGTGGCTTAGCAGCAGCGGATGATCGTGGCCTTGCGCCACGATGAGTTGATTGCGTTCCAGGTCTTTTCCGGCCACGAACCAGGGCTCGCCGTTGCCGCTTTTGCTCCCCCCGAGGCCGATGCCCTTGCGTTGCCCCAGGGTATAGAACGCCAGCCCCAGATGCTGGCCTACCGTCTTGCCCTCCGGGGTTTTCATCGCGCCGGGTTGTGTGGGCAAGTAGCGGCTGAGAAAGTCGCGAAACGGGCGCTCGCCAATGAAGCAGATGCCGGTGGAGTCTTTTTTGCGGGCGTTGTGCAGGCCTATCGCTTCGGCGACTTTGCGCACTTCAGTCTTGTTCAGTTCGCCCACCGGAAACAGCGTGCGCGCGAGCTGCGCCTGATTGAGACGGGGCAGAAAGTAGCTTTGGTCTTTCGAGGCGTCCAGCCCGCGCAGCAGCTCAAAGCCGTGGTCGGTCTCACGCACCCGCGCGTAATGCCCGGTGGCGATGCGGTCTGCGCCCAGGCGCATGGCGTGGTCGAGGAAGGCCTTGAACTTGATCTCGGCATTGCACAGCACGTCC
>CALBRU010000188.1 GCA_937927695.1 uncultured Thiomonas sp.
CCCACCCGTGTCAGGCTGGTCTTGGCGGTGAGAAAAACCGCCAGCCCCAGCATGGCGGAGAGATGAAGGTAAAGCAGTAAGGCATCGGTCAACATGGCGGGTCAGTCCGGCTTGAGAGGGATCATCTCGGCTTTTCTCGTCTGCAGGGTGATGAAGTGCTGCAGCGGCGGGTGCAGGCAATCCGCCAGAGTCGAGGTATTGAGTCGCGCGTAAAACGCCTCTGCAGCGTCGCTAAGCAAGGGGCGCAGCAGGCACAACGGGGTGAGATTGCAATGGCCGCCGTCGGGGCGAAGGCATTCCACCAGGCCCTGGCCGTCTTCCAACCAGCGCACGACGTTCCCAAGAAGTATTTCAGAAGCATCTTTATCAAGACGAACGCCACCATTGGCGCCGCGTTGATTCTGCACGTAACCACCGGCGGCAAGGCGTTGGAGCACCTTGACAAGATGCTCACGCGATATATCAAGAATCTGCGCTAATTCTTTGCTGTTTAATGATTGATTTGGGTTTTCTGCCAGCACCATCAAGGCGCGCAGTCCAAAATCTGTGAATTGGGTCAATTTCAATTTGTGGCTTGCCTGTCTTGTCGTGTGAGGCTATAGTGGAATAAAATATTCCACATATGGGGTTGTAATGACGCATCCTACCGCGAGTCGAATCACAATGCCAGAAAGCCAGCAAAGCTTGTTCAGGCAAATGCTGGACGCAACGCCAGCCGAGATTGCGCCTGAGGATCGCCGTAGCGCCCTGGCCGAACAGCTCCGCACACAGACGGGGCTCGACGAGCACGCCCTTGATCGCTTGGTGCGTCGGTTTTATGCGCATGTCCGGCTTGATCCAGATCTCGGTCCGATGTTTGAGGCGCATGTCGCCGACTGGGAAGCGCACTACGCCAGGATGGTTGATTTCTGGGCATCGGTCGGCCTGCTTGCTGGACGCTATCACCGCAATGCCTTGAAGGCGCATCGCCCTCTGCCTCTGCACCCTGCGCACTTTGCCCGCTGGCTGGATCTGTTCGACCAGACGCTGCAGGAGGAGGTCTCACCTGCGGCACGCGCGCACCTGATGACCATTGCGCAGCGCATAGCGGCAACTCTGAACAGCCGCCTTTGTTCGCGATGACGGCAATATCAGGGTTTACCCGTGCAATTTTTACATGCAGTGACAAAAGATACACGACCTATCTGCGCAGGTTGATCCATCGCAAGCGGCTGCATAAGTTCCTGCTTATTCTGCCAACCCTACATGTGCGACATTCTGTCGCACCACTCTGAGGAGAAAAACCAATGCCTGACGAGATGCCCTACCTGCCGATGCCGGTTACAGACCCTGCTGGTCGAACGCATGCGCAATCGGACATGCCGCTGCCTGACATGCAATACGCCCGGCCAATGGGGGCATGGGTCATCGTAGCCGCGCTCTTCATCGTCGTTGTCGGCTTGTGGGCGACGGTTGCGATCTATTTCTCCATCCATGCCTGAGGCACGTCATGTCAACTTCAACTCCCGACGCCTTTGAAGATCGGTTCCATCACGTCGCGCTGCGGCATGAGCGCATCTGGATCTTCATCGCCCTGTCCCTGATCGCGGTGCTGTTCATCGTGGCGGTGTGGTTCGTGGTGCACGACTACGGTCTGGTGGCCAAGACCACGCAGTTCTACTCCAACCCCAACACACCGGCTGAAATGGCCGCCTTTCAAGGGTCAGGCATCAAGCAGACCGGGCCCAACAGCTACGAGGTGCATGTCATCGGTCGCGCCTGGAGCTGGACGCCGGGCACCGCCACGCCGATCAAACTCCCCGTCGGCGCGCAGGTCACTTTCGACGTGACCAGCGGCGATGTAATCCATGGCTTTGAAGTGCAGGGCACCAGCATCAACCTCACCGCCATCCCCGGCGTGGTGGGGCATGTCAGCTACACCTTCGACAAGCCCGGCACCTTCTACATCATCTGCAACGAGTATTGCGGTGCCGGCCATCAGGCCATGATCGGCAGGATCATCATCACCGGAGCAAAACAATCATGAGCGCAACCCTGAGCAACAACGCCCCGCGCGTTCTGGCGACGCCGACTGCCGGTGAGATTGCCGGTGAAAAAACCATGCTGCTGGCCTTCTGGGTCACGGGTTTTCTGGCGCTCGCCGTGGGCATCGCCATTGGCGTGCTCCAGAGCAGCAACTATGCCGGAATCAATCTCTATCCTTATCTCCAGCCTTTCCTCAAGTCGTACTACCAGGGGCTGACCCTGCACGGCGTGCTCAACGCCTACGTGTTCACCTTTTTCACCATTTCCGGCTGGCTGATGTACCTGCCGGCGCGTGAACTCAAACTCAGGCCGAACATGACGCTGGCTTGGCTGACCTATGCGCTGATGCTGCTCGGCACCTTGATGGCGGCTTACGCCATGTTCGACAACTCGTCTAGCGTGCTCTACACCATGTATGCCCCGCTCAAGGGCAGTGCCTGGTTTTACTTGGGCATCACCCTGGTCGTGGTGGCGAGCATTCTCCCGCTGTTCGTGGTGATGGAGATGCGGGCCCGCTGGAAGCGCGCCAACCCTGGTCAGCTCACGCCGCTGGTCACCTATATGAGCGCCACCACGCTGCTGATGTGGCTGCTCGCCGCGCTCGGCGCGGGCACCGAGGCCGTGTTCCTGCTGGATCCTTGGGCGCTCGGGATGACGCAGACCATCGATCCACTGCTGGCCCGCACCTTGTTCTGGTGGACCGGCCACCCCATCGTGTATTTCTGGCTGATGCCGGGTTACGTCTCCATCTATGCGTTGCTGCCGCGGCAGGCAGGAGGGAAACTGATTTCGGACCCGCTGGCGCGTCTGGCCTTCCTGCTGTTGTTCGTGTTCTCTCTGCCGGTAGGCACCCACCACCAGTACACCGATCCGGGCATCTCGCCGGTGATGAAGGGCATCGTCACTGCGCTGACCCTGTCGGTCGCGGTTCCTAGCCTGATCACTGCCTTCACCATCGCCTTGAGCCTGGAATACGGCGGCCGTCGTCGCGGCGGCAAAGGGCTGATGGGCTGGTGGACGGCCTTGCCCTGGAAAGACCCTTCTGTGGCGGCGCAGGTACTGGCGCTGGTGAGTTTCATCTTCGGCGGGGCTGGGGGCATCGTCAACGCGAGTTGGCAGCTCGACAACGTGGTACATAACACCCTGTGGATTCCGGCGCACTTTCACCTGACCGTGGGCACCATGACCACCTTGGTGTTCATGGGCGTGAGTTTCTGGCTGCTGCCGCACCTGACCGGCCGCAAGCTCTACAGCTCGAAACTTGCCCTCTGGAGCGTGTGGCTGTGGTTCCTCGGCTTGATGACCTGGGGCTTCGCCGGACACTGGGCCGGCATGGACGGCGTGCCGCGACGCGCCTGGGTTTCGTCCTTGCCGCATGATCAGTACATGCAGCTTTACGGCGCAGTGCATCCGGCGCTCATCATCGTGGGCATAGGTGGCGTCATTGCGGCCCTCGGTGCGGTTCTCTACTACATCGTGTTCTTCGGTACCTTGTTCGGTCAGAAAGATTCCAAGGCGATGGTCGAAATCCCGTTCACTGAGTACATCACCAGCAGCGAGGGATCCTTACTGGCGCGTGTGGCCGAACCGCTGGGCCTTTGGACGCTGATCACCTTTGTCATCACCCTGGCGGTCTATATCCCCGTGTTCTGGCCCATGCTCACCCATCCGATCCACGCGCCGGGCTTCGTGCTCTGGTGATCGGATGAAGGGAGTCGGCATTGCATCCCCAGCCGCCCCGCTGCAACCGCGGCGAGGCGGATGGAAGGATTCGGCGCGACGGGCGGCGCTGGTCTCTGCCCTGCTGTTGGCTGCGGTCTGGACCTGGTCACACCTTCAACAACACTCCGCGGCTCTCCATGGATCTCCGCTCAAACCCGCGCCGGCGCCTTCGCTGTCTGGATTCACGGACACCCAGGGCAGGGCGTTCTCCTGGACGCGTGAACGCGGCCGGGCGGTGCTGGTGTTTTTCGGTTACACGCACTGTCCCGATGTCTGCCCGCTTACCTTGGCCGCATTGGCGCAAAGCCTGGAACGACTCGGGCCGCTGCGCAAACAGGTGCGCGTGGTGTTCGTCACCCTTGATCCGACG
>CALBRU010000189.1 GCA_937927695.1 uncultured Thiomonas sp.
ACGAACGCTCGATCAGCCGTCGCGGAATACCAGGGGCGGGGGCTTCTTCGAGAATCTTCTGGTGGCGCCGCTGCATCGAGCAATCGCGCTCGCCCAGCCATAGCGCGTTGCCGTGGGTGTCAGCCAGCACCTGGATTTCAATATGCCGCGGCTGGAGCAGAAACTTCTCCATATAGACCGCCGGGTTGCCGAACGCCGCGCCTGCTTCGCTGCGGGTCATGGTCACGGCGTTGAGCAGCGCGGCTTCGGTGTGCACCACGCGCATGCCGCGGCCGCCGCCGCCGCCTGCGGCTTTGATGATGACGGGATAGCCGATCGAACGGGCGATGCGGGTGATTTCGCGCGGATCGTCGGGCAGCGCCCCCTCCGAGCCTGGCACGCAGGGCACGCCCGAGCGAATCATGGACTGCTTGGCGCTGACCTTGTCACCCATCAGGCGAATGGAGTCTGGACGCGGGCCGATGAAGGCGAAGCCGGATTTCTCCACCCGCTCGGCGAAATCAGCGTTTTCCGACAGAAAGCCGTAACCGGGGTGAATCGCCTCGGCATCGGTCACTTCGGCAGCGGAAATGATGGCCGGCATGTGCAGATAGCTCTGCGCCGATGGCGCCGGGCCGATGCACACGGCCTCGTCGGCCAGCCGTACATACTTCGCTTCGCGATCGGCTTCTGAATAGACCACCACGGTCTGGATGCCCAGTTCGCGGCAGGCACGCTGCACCCGGAGGGCGATTTCGCCACGGTTGGCGATAAGGATTTTTTTGAACATGCGCGTTGTCCGTTCAATGACAGGGAAGGGCGGAAGCGCCCGTTGAGCGCAGGAGCCATGGTCAGGAGTGGGCGCTCAAGGGCGCCTCGGTACTGCCAGGGTTTGCTCCCCTGGGGGAGTCTAAAAACCGGAAGCGGCCCTGCGCTCTCCTGAAAAAGCCATTACTCGATCACGAACAACGGCTGGCCGAATTCGACAGCCTGACCGTTTTCGCCCAGCACGGCCTTGATGATGCCGTCTTTGTCGCATTCGATTTCATTGAGAATTTTCATTGCCTCGATGATGCACAGCGTCTGGCCGACCTTGACCGTGTCGCCCACCTCAACGAACGGCGCCGCCCCCGGAGATGAAGAGCGGTAGAACGTGCCCACCATCGGCGACTTCAGCACATGCCCTTGCGCCTGCGCAGCGGGGGCTGCTTCAGCGGCGGGCGCCTGAGCTTGAGCGGGCGTGGCCTGAGGTGCGGCGTATTGCATCGGAGCCTGAGATGCAAACTGCGATCCCAACTGGGCGGGCATCTGCGCGTACTGAATGATGGGCTGCGGCTGCGCTTTGACGATTCTGACCGTGCCTTCGGCTTCCGTGATCTCCAACTCAGAAACGTTGGAGTCGGAGACCAGGTCGATCAAAGTCTTGAGTTTGCGTAAATCCATGATCTGTCGTTAAGTCGCTGATAAGTGTCGCATTAGACCATCAATTTTTACGATTCCCAAGATCGACCACGGCATGGCGCAAGGCCAGTTGGTAGCCGTGAGCGCCACAACCGCTGATGACGGCGGCGGCCAGATCGGAAAAGTAGGAGTGATGGCGAAACGGTTCGCGGCGGTACACATTGCTCAGATGCACTTCGATGAAGGGCAGGTCGGTGGCCGCGATGGCGTCACGCAGGGCAACGCTGGTGTGGGTGTAGGCCGCGGGGTTGATGATGATGTAGCGCGTGCCATCCTGGCGCGCCGCATGCAGGCGGTCAATCAGGTCGCCTTCGTGATTGCTCTGAAAAGTTTGCACCTCCACACTCAGCTCGACGGCAAGAGTTTGCAGCGACTGATTGATATCGTCCAGCGTGGTGGCGCCATAGATGTGTGGCTCACGCAGCCCCAGCAGGTTGAGATTGGGGCCGTGGAGAACAAGGATGCGGGTCATGGAAGGGCGATTGAACAGGGTGAGATGAGCGAGGAGTGAACGCAACTGATGCGGGCGCTCAATGACCGGAGGGTACCGCTTCTTTCAGTTCGTCGAGAGAGGTTTTTCCCAGCTTTTGAAACACCACGTCGCCCTTGCCATCGAGCACTACAGTGAATGGCAGGCCCCCCTGCTTGTTGCCCAGGCTGGTGCTCAGGGCGATGCCATTCATGCCGCCCAGCAGGATGGGGTAGCTCACCGGATGCTCCTTCAGGAAATTGCGTACCGCAGTGGGGTTGTCGAGTGCAATGCCCACCATCTCGATGCCTTTGTCTTTGTTCTGCTGATAAAACTTCGAAAAATCGGGCATTTCTGCGATGCAAGGTGGGCACCAGCTCGCCCAGAAATTGATCACTAGTGGTTTTCCACGATATTGCGACAGATCGATGGATTTTCCCTGCAGATCGTCGAGTTTGTCAGCGAAAAAAGACTTGACCGCATTGTTTTCAACCGCAATGGGCACGCTGCGTTCACGCTGGAACCAGGCATTGCCGAGCACCGCAGCGATGAGAAGGATGATGGCTGCAGAAATCCAGATATTGACTTTGTTCATGGGGTAGTGGTGTAGCAATCAGACTGCTCGCATTGTGCATGGTCGGGGAAAAGCCTCAGAGTCTCGGGTTTTCCCCATCGCTGGCGGGGGCGCTCAGGAGTTGCCTGAGCGCACGCAGCGTGCCTCTGGGCGTGCGCCCTTGCGCATCAGGCAGCAGGGCGCCGCGCACGTCTTTTTCCGGATAGAGGCTCAGATGGGCGAGCACGGCTTGACGGTCATGCGGGGGCCAGTGCAGGGTGAGTTGTTCGACACGGCCGCGCCCGGCGTAGTGCGGGGCTTCGCTGACCTGAAAAGCAATGCCGTGGTCGATGCAGTGAATCTCCACGCCCTTGCTGTCGTCGGTGAACAGCAGCACATGCAGATCGGTGTGTTCGTTGGCGGTGCCGTGCCATACAGCCCCGGCCAGATGCGGATTGAACGCCGCAAACGCTTCCATCAGCGTCAGCGCGGCGCGGCGCAACTGCAGCAATTGCGCGGGTTGGGTGTCAGCATGAAACAGGGCGAGTTCTTCGCGTACCTGCTGCTCGATCTCATCGTTGCTGGGTAGCAGATCGTGCGCCACGCGTTCGCCCAGCAGGCGCTTGGCGGCCTTGCGCTTGGCCGTGCCGTAATCCAGACCGTCTTCGACGATCAGCCGCGCGGCCAGCACGGCGAGTTCAGCGCGCAGGGAGTCCATCGAAGTATGGTAGCGGCGACCGACTGGCACAATGGGCGTCTTTCCTCAACAAACGCTACGCATGGCCGTCCTCTCCGTTTCAGATTTGTCGCTCGCTTTCGGCCATGTGGCCCTGCTCGATCATGCCGCCATGGCGCTGGAGGTGGGCGAGCGGGTGGGCCTGATCGGCCGCAACGGCACCGGAAAGTCATCCCTGCTGCGCATTCTGGCCGGGCTGGAGCCGCCCGACGATGGCCTGGTGCAGGTGCAGCAGGGGCTGCGCCGGGTGTATGTGCCGCAGGAAGCGGATTTTTCTGCCGAAGCCAGCGTGTTCGATGTGGTGAGCGAAGGTGTGGCCGAAGCCCGCGCCCTGCGCGACCGTTTCGAGCAGCACGCGCCCGAAGACGACCTTGACGCCCTGCAGACCCGCATTGAACTGCTCGACGGCTGGAACTGGGAGACGCGCGTCGATCAAACGCTGCAGCGACTGCAACTCGACGGCACGACGCTCGTGGGCAGTCTTTCCGGTGGGATGCAAAAGCGCGTGGCGCTGGCGCAGGCGCTAGTGGCGGCGCCCGACGTGCTTCTGCTCGACGAGCCGACCAATCACCTCGATCTCGATGCCATCGCCTGGCTGGAAGAACTGCTCACTGGTTTTCGTGGCAGCCTGATTCTCATCACCCACGACCGGGCGTTTCTCGACGATGTGGCGACCCGCATTGTCGAACTCGATCGCGGCACGTTGCGCAGTTATCCCGGCAATTTCGCCGCTTATGAGGCGCGTAAAGAGCAAGAGCTGGCCGATGAGTCGGTGATGAATGCCCGCGCCGACAAGCTTCTGGCGCAGGAAGAGGTGTGGATACGCAAGGGCGTGGAAGCGCGGCGGACCCGCAGCGTGAGCCGCATCAACCGCCTAGAGGCGCTGCGCAGCCAACGCGCGGCGCGGCGCGATTCGCTCGGGCGGGTCAAGCTCGATGTGGATGGCGGCCAGTCCAGTGGCAAGATCGTGGCCGAGTTGCAAGGCGTCAACAAGGCCTATGGCGACCGGGTGCTGGTGCGCGAGTTTTCCGCCACCATTCTGCGTGGCGACAAAGTCGGCCTCATTGGGCCCAACGGCGCAGGCAAGACCACGCTGCTCAAGCTCATTCTGGGCGAGATCGAACCCGATAGCGGCGCCGTGCGGCAGGGAACGCGCCTGCAGATTGCTTATTTCGATCAGATGCGCGCTGTGCTCAACCCCGAAGCCACCCTGGCCGACACCATCAGTCCGGGCAGCGAATGGATTGAGGTGGCCGGGCAGCGCAAGCATGTGATGAGCTATTTGGGCGATTTTCTGTTCTCGCCCGCGCGGGCCAACTCGCCGGTCAAGTCGCTTTCAGGAGGGGAGCGCAACCGCCTGCTGCTGGCAAGGTTGTTCGCCCGCCCGGCCAATGTGCTGGTGCTCGACGAGCCGACCAACGATCTCGATATCGACACTCTCGAACTGCTGGAGCAGTTGCTGCAAGACTTTCCCGGTACCGTGTTTTTGGTCAGCCACGATCGTCGCTTTCTCGACAATGTGGTCACCAGCACGATCGTGAGCGAGGCCACGCCGGAAGACCCCGGCCGTTGGCGCGAATACGAAGGCGGCGTCTCCGACTGGCTCACCCAATCGCAGCGGGCCCGCGCCTTGCAGACGCAGCTGAATAAAACGGCCGCAGGCGGGGCAGACAAACGCGGCGCGGCGCCAACCAAATCGGCTCAGGCACAGCCGTTCATTCCTTCAGCACCGGCCAAGCGCAAGCTGAGCTACAAGGAACAGCGTGAGCTGCAGGAACTGCCCGGCCGCATAGCCGCCCTGGAGGCGGAGCAGAAATCGCTTTCCGATCAACTGGCCGACCCGGCGAGTTATACCTCTGCCACGATGCGTATCAGCGAAATGCAGGAACGTTACGCGCAGATCGACGAAGAACTTCTCCATGCACTGGAACGCTGGGAAGTGCTCGATGGCAAGTGAAAGAATGTGAACAAATCCGCCATGACCGAAAATGAACCCGGCGCGCCGCTGTTGCAAAACGTCGATTTGCGCACCGACCCGCAGGCAGCCACTTACATCAAGCAGGAAACCGTGCAGGTGCAATTTGCCGTCGATTCCGGCGAATTGATCAGCCGCGAAGGCCCCAATCGTTACGCAGCGGGCGATGCCATCATCACCGGCGCCACCGGCGACCGCTGGAGCGTGTCGCGCGCCCGTTTTAAGGTGCGCTACCAGCCGGTCGGCGCGGCGGGGATGGGGCAGGATGGGACGTATATCAACCAGCCCATTCCCGTTCTGGCGCGGCAGATGCCCGCGCCTTTCCGCATGGCCCGTAGCGCGGGCGGCGATCTGTTGCGCGGCAATCCCGGAGACTGGTTATTGCAATACGCGCCGGGTGATTACGGCGTGGTCGAGCAGGGGCGGTTTGCGCAGGTTTACCGGAAAGTCGCGCCTCCTGTGAAGGCCGGCTGAGCTGAATCAGGGTTTCGCTGCGCCGCCCGGCCCCATGCCGCCGCCAGGGCCCATGCCTCCGCCGCCAGGACCCATAGCGCCACCTGAGCCCATCCCTTGATGCATGCCTTGCGCCGGGGGCGCGTCAGGCAGCTTGATGCCGCGCTCCTTCGCACGTTCCTGCATCAGCTTGTGATGTTCTGCCCGGATCTGTTCCCGCTGCTCTGTGGTTTTCGCCTCGCGCATTTTGAAGCGGTATTCACGACGCTCCTTCTGCGTCATCAACTGGCTACCGTAAATGGTTTCCTGCTTTTGGGTTTGAGCGTAGGCAGAAGTTGCGGTCAGCCCTCCACCTGCGAGCAGGATGCTGAGAGACAAGGCAGTCAAAAATGGCTTGGTGGCAATCATGGCACTCTCCTGAAAAGGTCTTGAGTCAAGGTTGACCCGTAGTCAGGCTAGGCGTTTGCGAAACACGCGGATTGATGCACGTCAATAATTTGAGGCGTACAACTACAGGGTCGATCAAGCGACTGCACGAGCAAGGAGCGCCGCCGCTGCGTTCATTTTCGGTACCCAGCGCGGCAGGCTTACTGATCATGATGTTTCGTGAGAAATGGTTCGCCCTTCGCGTAGGCTTCCCGCTCGAATCGGTTGGCAAGGTAGGCATCGCGCCCGCGCAGGGTTTGCCACAAGCTCTCCAGCAAATAGGCGGGCCCGAAGAATGGGCCCCAATGCTCGTATTGCCGCACATGCACGCGCTCGTGAGCGCGCAAGCGCTGCATGGCAGGGGCGTCGACCGCGAGGATGACATGTCCCAGAGTGAGGGCGACGAGGCGATGGCGGTTGGGCAGGCGCTGCAACCAACGGCCCAGTTGGCCTCCCGTGCATTCCAGGGTGTGGCCGCTGCGTCGCAGCCGAGCGCCCAGCGCACAGGCGGGTAGGGCGGCGAGCAGGCCAAGCACCGAATAGGGCGCGGCCCAGAGCAGGCGTGCGGCCAAGGTCAGGCGGCGGCGAGAGTGGATCAGTCGCATGGGTGGACACAGGTCAGGGGCATAGCTTAGCCGTGCTCCGGCGCTGTCGCGTGCGGCTCGTAGGAGCCTGTCGGGCTTGGGGCGTGGAAGGCGAAAAAGGGCGGTGTGGCGCCCTGGG
>CALBRU010000190.1 GCA_937927695.1 uncultured Thiomonas sp.
GCCCGCGCCCTGCTGGGCAATATCGCCAGCGCGCGCACCCTGGAGCAGTGGGCGCGCTGGGCCGACATCAGCGCCCGCACGCTGAGCCGGAAATTCGTGCTGGAAACCGGCATGAGCTTCGCCCAATGGCGGCAATGGGCGCGGCTGACCCAGGCGCTGGAATGGCTGGCCACCGGCCGGGCAGTGAAGGATGTGGCGCTGTCTCTGGGGTATGACAGTGTGAGCGCCTTCATCAAGACCTTCCGCCAGGCGCTGGGCACCACGCCATCGGCCTACTTCCAGACGCAGCAGCGCAAGCAGGCGGCCTTGAATCCTCGCGTCGCTGCAGATCAAGAGGCGTAAGCTTCAAACGATTCGATCCTTGGATTTGCGCCAAATGCCCATTAGGGCCTGTTCACGCTATTTCTGCACCCGCGCCGGGGGTCTGGGCGGAGGCAATGCGAGGCGCAGGCCGCGCCGTGGTGGTCTCCACCACAAGCGGACTGCAACGTGGCAGTGCGCCGCCCAGACCCCCGGCCCGAAGGGTTGCCACCAGACGGGGCGTCTGCGGCGTTGTTGGCCACAGGCAAGGCGGCCAGCCTTGCCTGTGGCCTCCGCCTTGCATCCCTCCCCGACTGGTGGCAACGCGGGTGCAAAAATAGCGTGAACAGGCCCTAAGCTTTGACCCATATCGACCGGAGACCTCCCCATGAAATTCGAAACCCTGGCCGTCCACGCCGGCTACAGCCCCGATCCCGTGACCCGTTCGGTCGCCGTACCCATTTACCAGACGGTGTCGTACGCCTTCGACGACACCCAACACGGCGCCGACCTGTTCGATCTGAAGGTGGCGGGCAATATTTACACCCGCATCATGAACCCGACCAACGACGTGCTGGAAAAGCGCGTCGCGGCACTCGAAGGCGGGGTGGCGGCGCTGACGGTGGCCTCGGGCATGGCCGCCATCACCGCGGCGATTCAAACCCTGGCCGAGGCGGGCGACAATATCGTCTCCAGCAGCCGTTTGTACGGCGGCACCTACAACCTGTTCGCCCACACCTTTCCGCGGCAAGGGCTGGAGGTGCGCTTCGCCGACCCGCGCGACCCCGATGCGTTCGCCCGTCTGATCGACGCCCGCACCCGCGCGGTGTTTTGCGAAACGATAGGCAATCCGTTGGGCAATGTGACCGACATCGGCGCGCTCGCCGCTGTGGCGCACGCCGCCGGCGTGCCGCTGATCGTGGACAACACCGTGCCCTCGCCCTACCTCTGCCGTCCGTTCGAGCATGGCGCCGATATCGTGGTGCACGCGCTGACCAAATACCTCGGCGGCCACGGCAACAGCATGGGCGGAGCCATCGTCGATTCCGGCAAGTTCGACTGGGCGGCGCACGCCGACCGCTTCAAGCTGCTGGTCGAGCCCGACGTAAGCTATCACGGCGTGAGCTACACAGCGCAGTTCGGCGCCGCGGCGTTCATCGCCCGCGCCCGCGTGGTGCCGCTGCGCAATATGGGCGCAGCGCTGTCGCCGCTCAACGCCTTCCTCATTCTGCAGGGCATCGAAACCCTGCCGCTGCGCATGGACCGCATCTGCGCCAACGCGCTGCACATCGCTACGCACCTGCAAAAGCATCCGCGCGTGGCCTGGGTGCGCTACGCCGGACTGGTCGACCATCCCGATCACGACGTCGCCCAGCGCTTGATGCAGGGCCGCGCCTCGGGCATTCTGAGCTTCGGGCTCAAAGGCGGCCGCGAGGCTGGGGCGCGTTTTCAGGATGCGCTCAAGCTGTTCACCCGGCTGGTCAACATCGGCGACTGCAAGTCGCTGGCCTGCCACCCCGCCACGACCACGCATCGCCAGCTCAATGCGCAGGAACTGGCCGCTGCCGGGGTAAGCGAGGACATGGTGCGGCTGTCCATCGGCATCGAAAACCAGCAAGACCTGATCGCCGATCTCGATCAAGCGCTGGGGGCCAGCGGCCATTGAGCGCCCCCAGGGTCGGCTCGCCGACCCGCCCCTGCGGGGGTCAAGGAAATTTGGGGCGGCCCGGCGTTTCCTTGATGCGCGGCGGGCGGCTGTCGTCGGCGGCTGTCGTCAAATAGGCGGTCTGTTGCGTTAACCACGAACACATTTCATCGGAATCACGGGAGAGCAATATGTCATCCATTCCTCCGCAAGGCCCAGCCACGACGGGAAAAGGCGTCTGGATCGCGGTTTTCGTCATGGGCGCCGTCATCGTGGCCTTACTGGCCGCGGTGCTTTACAAGCTCAGCGATAGCTCGGGCAGCAAGCCCGAAGTCGCCGCAGCCTCAGCGGCCGCCGCGCCTATCAAGTCACTGGCCGCTGCGTCGCAACCGGCCAGCGCGCCGGTCGCGGCAACAGACCTCGCGCCAAGGTCCGCCGCCGAATCGGCCCAGGCGCACGCGCCTCAGCCCGTGGTCAAACAGCCCGTAGTCGCCCCGCAACCCTCCCGCGTGGCACAGCAGACGGCCGCGCCGCAGACCTTCGCGCCGCAACAGTTTGCTCCTCAACAAGCTGCACCGCAAACCGCGCCCGCTCCGGCTGCACCGCAGCAGCCCGTCTGCAATAACTGCGGCACGGTGACTGCGGTCACGCCGGTGCAGGTGCAGTCGCAGCAGACCAACCCGGTGGGTGTGATCGCTGGGGGACTCATCGGCGGCATCCTGGGCAATCAGGTCGGCGGCGGTGACGGACGCAAGCTAGCCACCGTGGCTGGCGCTATCGGCGGCGGCCTCGCGGGCAATGAAATCGCCAAACGGGTGGATGCGCAGACCGTCTACAACGTGCAAGTCCGCCTGGACAGCGGTCAGGTACAGACGCTGCAGCTCAAGGTCGCCCCGCCCGTGGGGCAACGCGTTCAAATCGGCGCCGACGGCGGACTCAACCCGATTCAATAGAGTCTGCCCATGCTATTTCTTAACGGCCAAACACCGCCTGTTTGCGGGGGGTCGCCACACTGTTCGCGGATGATTGACGGGAAAGATAGAGCGTTACAAAATGGACTGAACTTTTTGCTCTTTTCCTGAACAGAACTGGTGCTACGTGGCTTGAGTTCATGCTCGATCCTGTGGCCCTCCAAGTTGCCCGGTAGTCTGCTCTACAGACTCTCCCCCCGATCCGGGCATTTCCAGCCAGGTGCGCAAAGCACCTGGCTTTTTTTTGTGCTCAGATCACTCCGATGCCAAGGCGCGGCGCAACTGCATGGCCTCGGCCAGATGGGGCAAACCGATGCGCGGCGATCCGGCCAGATCGGCGATGGTGCGCGCCAGTCGCAGCACCCGATGCGCCGCACGCGAAGACCACCCCAACCGGGTGATGGCCTGGCTCAGAAACGCGCTGCCGGCGGCGTCGAGGGCGCAATGCTCATCGAGTTCAGCGCCCTGCAACTGGGCATTGAGCGTCCCTTGCCGCGCCTGCTGCCGCTCAGCGGCGACGGCTACCCGAGCGGCGATCTGCGCGCTGGTTTCGCCTTGCGGCAACTGCAGCAGCGCGTCAGGCGCAATCGCGCCGACTTCGACCTGAATGTCGATGCGGTCGAGCAAGGGGCCGGAGAGCCGCCCTTGATACCGCGACACCTGGTCGGGCGTGCAGCGGCAAGCCTTGGTGGCATGGCCCAGATAGCCGCAGGGACAGGGATTCATCGCCGCGATGAGCTGAAACCGCGCCGGAAACTCGGCCTGCCGCGCCGCGCGGGAAATATGAATGCGCCCGGTCTCCAGCGGTTCGCGCAGGCTCTCCAGCACCGCGCGGTCGAACTCCGGGAGTTCGTCGAGGAAAAGGACATTCTGCGTGGCCAGACTGATTTCGCCGGGCCGGATGGTTCCCGCGCCGCCGCCCACCAGCGCCACCGCCGACGCGGTATGGTGCGGGCTGCGCACAAAACGTCGCCCCCATTGCGCCGGATCGAAGCGTCCCACCAGACTGAGCACCGTCGCACTCTCCAGCGCCTGCGCGCGGGTCAAGGCGGGCAACAATCCGGCAAAGCGCTGCGCCAGCATGGACTTGCCGCTGCCCGGCGGCCCCACCATCAGCACATGATGTCCCCCGGCTGCGGCGATTTCCAGCGCGCGTTTCGCCGCGCTATGGCCGCGCACTTCGGCCATGTCGGGCGCGTCGGCGGGCGCGGCCTCAACCGTGGCAGATTTGACCGGCTGCGCGGCGCCATCCTGTTCGAGCAGATAGGCCACCACCTCCTGCAGATCACGCGCACCAAAAACAGCCGCGGCTTGCGCCAAAGCCGCCTCTTCAGCACTGGCTTGAGGCAAAACCAGCCGGGGTTCAGTCGCCTCGTCGTCGCCCTGCGCCCCAAGCGCACACGCCATGGCCAACGCCCCCCGCGTGGGGCGTAACGCCCCGGTGAGCGACAACTCTCCTGCGAAAGTATGACCCTGCAGACGCTGCGCTGGAATGAGCCCCTGCGCCGCCAGCAGCCCGATGGCGATGGGCAGGTCGAAGCGGCCGGACTCCTTGGGCAGATCGGCCGGCGCCAGGTTGACGACGATGCGCTTGTTCGACGGAAAACCCAACCCGCTGTTGATGAGCGCGCTGCGCACGCGGTCGCGCGCCTCGCGCACCTCGGCCTCGGGCAGCCCCACGATGGTGAAGCCGGGCAAACCGGGCGAGAGATGCACTTCCACCGTAACCGGCGGCGCCTCCATGCCCAGCAGCGCCCGGCTGGCGACTTGCGCCAGCGACATGGGCGCGGGTCAGCGCCAGGCGTCTTCGGGCGACGTAGGCGCGCTCTGCGACCCGATGTCCAGCCGCGCCTGCAGCTCGCGCACCTGGGCTTCGAGGGTATCGATCTGCTGGCGCGCGGCCAGCAGCATGCGCTGGGTGGCATCGAACTCGTCGCGCGTCACCAGGTCGAGCCGCCCCGCGGCGGAATGCGCCAGCGCGCGCAGATTGCGCTGCGCATCGTGCAGCGGCGACTGTTCGATCAAGCGGCCGATTTGGTCGAAAAACACGGTATTGCGTTGGCGAAAGCTGTCGTTCATGGTGGAACTCCTGAAATGACTTCTAGCAGCCTGTCGGACTTGAAGAATCGAAGCGAAAATTCGGCGGGTCGAGGCCAGATTTTGCCGATTTTGCAGGGCAATAGTCGAACTATTGCCCAAAAAAGCGGCGGAATATGGGCCGGCCAGGCGGATTTGCAGCCGATTCCCTTCAAGCCCGACAGGCTGCTAGTGCGCATTGTGACCGATTTCCCCCGTCCGGCATGCGGCAGGCTATTGCGTTCTTGCGTCTCGCCAAGGATCGATCCGTCACCGAATGCACAACTGCGGTGCACATTCTCCCGTTCGCACAAAAAAGGTGCATAAATTCCGTGCTCCGAGAACTTCAAGCAAGTGACAACGATGTGACATCCCCACACAGACCTGGCACGAAAGCTGCTGAGGCTCTCGGGCATTTCATGGTGGGCGTCTTGCCCGGCAGCACTCACAGGAGAAACTTGGATGAACAAAATCGCAATCGCCGCGGCCGTCGCCGCCGTTCTGGCCAGCTACGCGGGCGTTGCCTCGGCCCAGACTGCCCCGGCCCCCGCTGCACCTGCCGCTCCCAGCCTGGGTGCGGTGCTCGCCGCAACCCCCGGCCTGAGCATCAGCGGATACATGGCTGGCAGCTACACCTATTTCGATACATCATCGACCTTGCTGCGCGCCTATGACAACAAAACCAACGGTTTTTCGGCTAACCAGGCCTCGGCGACCGTGGCCTACCTGCCCAGTTCGGGTTTCGGCGCCCAGGTCAACGTCATTGCAGGCAACGACGCCAAAGTGCTCAACGGCAATGACAGCGCCTTCTACCTGAACAATGCGTTCGTGCAGTATGCCAACGGCGGTCTCACAGTCATGGGCGGCAAATTCAGCTCGCTGGCCGGATACGAGTCCACCAACCCGATGAACGATTCCACGGTGTCGCGCAGCATTCTGTTCTGGGACATGGAACCCGGCGCGCTCACCGGTGTGCGCGCCAGCTACGCCGTGTCGCCCGCGCTGACGTTGATCGGTGGCGTCAACAACGGCTGGGTCAGCCCGCAGCCTTCCAACACCTCCAAGACCATTGAGCTCGGCCTGACCGGTAGTCCGAGCAGCCTGTTTTCCTATACCGCCGATTACTACCGCGGCCAGTCGCCGTACTTCGGAGGTTCGACCAATGGCGTGCTGCAACTGCTCGACCTCGTTGGCACCTTCAACGTCAACAGCGCGCTGACCCTGGGCGCCAACGTCGATCTGCTCTCCAAGGACGACGTGCCCCTGGCCAGCGGTGGCACCGGCACGGGCAAGGCCAACGGCCTGGCGCTGTATGCCACCTACGCGTTGACGAGCGAATGGGGCGTGGCAGCGCGTGGCGAATACGTTGATGACAAGGACGGCATGGTCTCCGGAACCAACGGAACCGCCAACAAGCTCAAGGAGCTGACTCTGGCGGTGAACTACACGCCGATGAAAAACGTCAAGCTGTCTGCCGAAGTGCGCCAG
>CALBRU010000191.1 GCA_937927695.1 uncultured Thiomonas sp.
GCTCCAGCGCGCGCAGCGCGCGCAGCGAGCACAGCCTGCGCCAGTTCGAGGTCCTGGGAATAGGTGATCTTGAAATTCCACGACGCACCGGTCACCAGCAGCGGACGCACGCCCTGCCGCTCCATCGCGCCGGCTTCGTCGGTGGGGGAAACTTGATCTGCAAGCGCCGCCAGCAACGCCTCGCGCAGCGCGCCGATGCGAAACATCTGCGGCGTCTGCGCCAGCCAGCGGCCCTCGCGCGGCTCGGTGCGGGCCACCCGGCCCGCAGCATCGGCCGCCTTGAGCGTGTCGGGCAACGGCAGGGCCAGCAGTCCGCCGAAGGCATCTTCCATGCAGGCGTCGATCAGGCGGTCGATCAGCTCGGGGGTGATGCAGCAGCGCGCGGCGTCGTGCACCAGCGCCCAGTCGTCCGGCTGCGCGCCCGCTTCGAGCAAAGCCTCCAGCCCGCCGAGCACGCTGTGCGCCCGGGTGGCGCCGCCGCGTGGCAACAGGTACAGCCGGGGATCGGGCTGCAGGGCGTCGGCCGCCCAAACATCGTCGGCCTGCACCACTACCGATACCGAGGCGATGCGCGGCGTCTGCAAAAAAGCCCGCACCGTGTGCTGCACCACAGCCTCGCCCAGCAAATGCCGGTATTGTTTGGGCGCATCGCCAGGCAGGCGCGAACCGCTGCCCGCACTCGGAATCACGGCATGGCAGCGGGTGGGTCGATCGGGAGAAGCGGGCGGTATTTGCATCAAGACACACGGGCGCCCACGACTTTGGGCGAAAATTTGAACAATGTCTATTGTCCATGCCCTGCGCGCGCAAGTGCCCGCGCTCAAGCCCGGCCAGCGTGTGAGCTGGCCGCTTCCCGCCGGGAGTGCCGATGCCCTGCTGCTGGCCGAGCTGTGCGCGCCGCGCGATGACGCCGCGCCCTGGCTCGTCGTCACCGAAGGTGCAGCCGATGCCCAGCGCCTGCTCGGCGAGATCCAGTGGTTTGCACCCCAGCTCCGTGTCGGCTTGCTGCCCGACTGGGAAACCCTGCCTTACGACAGCTTTTCGCCGCACCAGGATCTGATCTCCGAACGCCTGGCCACGCTCTGGGCCATCCACAAGCGGCAGATCGACGTGGTGATCGCACCGGCCAACACCGCCATCCAGCGGCTGGCTCCGGCGGAGTTTCTCGCGGCCTACACCTTCGATTTCCGCCAGGGCGAAGCACTGAACGAAGCCGCGCTGCGCGCCCAGCTTGTGCTCGCGGGCTACAACCACGTCAGCCAGGTCATGGCCCCCGGCGAATACGCGGTGCGCGGCGGCCTCATCGACCTGCATCCCATGGGCTCGCCCGTGCCCTACCGCGTGGACCTGTTCGGCGACACCATCGACGCCATCCAGGCCTTCGACCCCGATACCCAGCGCAGCCTCTACCCGGTCAAGGAGGTGCGACTGCTCCCGGGGCGCGAATTTCCGCTCGATGATGCGGCACAGAAGCGATTTCGCGCCCGCTGGCGCGAGGTATTCGAAGGCGATCCCAGCCGCAGCCCGCTCTACAAGGACATGGGCAACGGCGTGGCCGGGCCCGGCATCGAGTACTACCTGCCGCTGTTCTTCGAGCACACCGCCACCCTGCCCGACTATCTGGGCGAACGCACTCGCGTAGTGCTGCACGGCGACATTTCCACCGCCATCCAGAAGTTCTGGACCGATACGCAGGAGCGTCACCGCCTGTTGCGCCACGACCCGGAGCGCCCCGCCCTCGCTCCCGACCAGCTTTTTCTCGGCGAAGAGGCTTTTTTCAGCCGCATCAAGCCCTTCGCCCAGCTCGCGCTGCGCCCGAGAGCCGATGACGCCCAGATCGACAAACGCACCAGCGCCGAGCTACCCGACATCAGCGCCGACCGCCGCGCCACCCGGCCGCTGGCGCGCCTGGCGCAATGGTTGGAAGAGGGCCGCCCGCAACACCGCCGCACACTGCTGCTGGCCGAATCCGCCGGACGCCGCGAAACGCTGCGCGAGCTGCTGCAGGAGTCCGGGCTGTCGGCACAGCCCGCAGAGAGCTGGGAAGACTTCGTGCAGGGCACGACCGGCTTCGCCCTGGCCGTCGGGCCACTGGCGCGGGGCTTCTCGCTGCCCGCCGACCGCCTGGCCGTGCTCACCGAAACCGAGCTCTTCGCCCTCAACCCCGCGCAGCGCAGGCGCCGCAAGCAAGAGCAGGCCAGCAATGTCGATGCCCTGATCCACGACCTCGCCGAACTGCAACCCGGCGACCCGGTAGTGCATGCCAACCACGGCATCGGCCGCTATCAGGGCCTGGCCGAGCTCGATCTGGGTGACGGCCCCGCGGAGTTTCTGCATCTGGTTTATGCGAACGATGCGGCGCTGTACGTGCCCGTGTCGCAATTGCATCTCATCAGTCGCTACAGCGGCGCGGCGCAGGAAGACGCGCCGCTGCACACCCTCGGCTCGGGCCAGTGGGACAAGGCCCGGCGCAAGGCCGCCGAGCAGGTGCGCGACGCCGCCGCCGAGCTGCTCAACATCTACGCCCGCCGCGCCGCACATCAGGGCCACGCCTTCCGCTACTCGCCGCAGGACTATGAAGCCTTCGCCGCGAGTTTCGGTTTCGAAGAGACGCCCGACCAGGCCGCGGCCATCCATGCGGTGGTACAGGACATGATCTCCCCCAAGCCGATGGATCGTCTGGTCTGCGGCGACGTCGGCTTCGGCAAGACCGAAGTCGCGCTGCGCGCGGCTTTTGTGGCGGTGATGGGTGGCAAGCAGGTGGCCGTGCTCGCGCCCACCACCCTGCTGGCCGAGCAGCATTGCGAGACCTTCCGCAACCGCTTCGCGGACTGGCCGGTGCGCATCGCCGAGATGTCGCGCTTTCGCAGCACCAAGGAAATCAACACCGCGCTCGACGGCCTGGCCCGCGGCACGGTGGACATCGTCATCGGCACGCACAAACTGCTGTCGCCCACGGTCAAGTTCGACCGGCTGGGCCTGGTCATCGTGGACGAGGAGCACCGCTTCGGCGTGCGCCACAAAGAGGCGCTCAGGGCGCTGCGCGCCTCGGTCGATCTGCTCACCCTCACGGCCACGCCCATTCCCCGCACCCTGGGCATGGCGCTCGAAGGGCTGCGCGATCTGAGCGTCATCGCCACCGCACCGCAAAAGCGCCTGGCGATCAAGACCTTCGTGCGCAGCGAAAGCGGCGCCGTGATGCGCGAGGCCATCCTGCGCGAAATCAAGCGCGGCGGGCAGGTCTATTTCCTGCACAACGAAGTCGAGACCATCGAAAACCGCCGCCGCCAGCTCGAGGAACTGGTGCCCGAAGCGCGCATCGAAATTGCCCACGGCCAGATGCACGAGCGCGATCTGGAGCGGGTGATGCGCGACTTCCACGCCCAGCGCTTCAACATCCTTCTGTGCACCACCATCATCGAGACCGGCATCGACGTGCCCAGCGCCAACACCATCGTCATGGCGCGGGCCGACAAGTTCGGCCTGGCGCAGCTCCACCAATTGCGCGGCCGCGTCGGGCGCTCGCACCACCAGGCCTACGCCTATCTGCTGGTGCCCGATGTGCAGAGCCTGACCAAGCAGGCCGGCCAGCGGCTCGAAGCCATCCAGCAGATGGAGGAACTCGGCTCGGGCTTCTACCTCGCCATGCACGACCTGGAGATACGCGGCGCCGGTGAGGTGCTGGGCGAGCAGCAATCGGGCAATATGCAGGAGATCGGCTTCCAGCTCTACAACGACATGCTGGGCGAGGCCGTGAAGGCGCTGCGTGCAGGCCGCGAGCCCGACCTGCTCAACCCGCTGGGCGTGACCACCGAGATCAACCTACATGTGCCCGCCCTGCTGCCGAGCGACTATTGCGGCGACGTGCACGCCCGGCTTTCGCTCTACAAGCGTCTGGCCAGCGCCACCACCAGCGCCCAACTCGACAGCGTGGCCGAGGAAATCGTCGATCGCTTCGGCCGCCTGCCGCCCCCGGCGCAGGCGCTGGTGGACACGCACCGCCTGCGGCTGATCGCCCAGGGCTACGGCATCACCCGGATCGACGCGGCCGAAGAAGTGGCCATCCTGCATTTCCGCAAGGACGCCCCGGTGGACGCCGCCCGCATCATCGACCTCATCCAGAAGAACCGCCACATCAAGCTCACCGGCAACGACCGCCTGCGCATCGAACGTCCGACGAAAGACGCCGCCCAGCGCGCCCAGCTCATCCGCGACACCCTCAAACAACTCGGCGCGCCCCGGGCCGAGGTGGCGATTGCCTGAGGCGCTGGCGTAAAGTCCGGCGCAAACCTCCCAACAACCTCCTTGCACACGCACACACCATGTACCACCTCGTCATTCAGCGCCACACCGCCCCGCTCTCCCAAGACAACCTCGATCATCTCTGCCACATCGCTGCGCCCATCAGCCTGGAAAAATTTGCCGACGACCACGGCCCCAACCGCGGCCACAACGGCGCGCGGCTGCGCGACATCCGCAGCGCCGGCCCCGGTATGCGCCGTGCACTCGACAGCTACTGCCGCGAACACCATATCGACTGGGCCATCGTTCCCGCCGGGCTGCACCTGGGCGATTTCAAGCTGCTGGCGATGGACATGGACTCCACGCTGATCAACATCGAGACAGTCGATGAAATCGGCGCCGCCGTCGGCAAGAAGGACGAGATCGCGGCCATCACCGCGGCCGCCATGCGCGGCGAGATCACCGACTACGCCACCAGCCTGCGCCAGCGCGTGGCGCTGCTCGCCGGCGTGCCGCTCGCCGCGCTCGACACGCTGTATGCCGACACCCTGCGCCTGAACCCCGGCGCCGAAGCCCTGCTGGCCGCAGCCAAGGCCGCCGGACTGAAAACCCAGCTCGTCACCGGTGGCTTCACCTACTTCACCGACCGGCTGAAACTTCGCCTGGGCTTCGACCGCGTGGCCGCCAATGTGCTGGGCGTGAAAGGCGACGCGCTCGACGGCACACTCCAAGGCGACATCATCGACGGCGACGCCAAGAAAAAGGCCGTGCTCGCGTTCTGCAACGATCTGGGCTGCGACCCCGGTGAAGTGCTCGTGCTCGGCGACGGCGCCAACGACCTGCCGATGATGCACGCGGTGGGCTTCAGCGTGGCCTACCACGCCAAGCCCAAGGTGCGGGAAGCCGCCACCGCCGCCATCGACTTCGGCGGGCTGGACAGCCTGCTGAATTGGTTCGAGTAATCGAGGTTTACGGCGAGGTTTACGGCAAGGTCGCTGGATATTGCGACCCCGCCATCGCCCCTACAGCCGCGCCCAGCGCCGCCGCCGCCGTCTTGCCATTGCCGTGGCCAAAGCGTGAACCCACCAGGCCGCCGACCACCCCGCCGATCACCGTGCCCGGCGTGATCTGCGTGGCATAGGGATTGGCCGCATTCGCCCCCACCACCGCGCCGAGCGCCGCCCCCGTGGCCGCCATGGCCGTGCGGCCGTTGCCCGCACCGAAGCGCGAACCGATCAACCCGCCCGCCACCGCCCCCAGCGCCGCGCCCGGCAAAGCCGATTGCGCCACCTGCGCGGGTGCATAGCCCGGCTGCGCCGCGTAGGCAGGCTGCTGCACGTAGGCCGGTTGCTGCACATAATCGGGCGGCGCCGACGCATAACCCCCGGCATACCCCGGCTGGGCATACGGTGCGTAGCCTGGCTGCTGGTAAACAGGTTGCTGATAGCCCGGCTGCTGCGCAGGCCCATACGCCGTGGAATACGACGGCGGCACCACGGCGCAACCGCCGAGTAGTGACAACAACACTGCGCCCCCCAACCAACCGACATGCCGAATCATGAGATTCTCCTTATGAACTGTAGACATTGATCCGACAACGCGAACCGCCCAGACTTTGACGACAGACGGTGACCAAATTTGCTGCCAGTAGCCTGTCGGATGTAAGGGATCAGCTGCTGATCGCGCTGGGCGCATGCCGACCGCAACGCAGGGTTGTGCTGCCGGGGCCCTGTTCCAGCGCAGAGTGGAACCGGACGTGCGCCCGGCCTCGATGTTCTGCTGGCCGAAGATCATTCTGCCCAGGCGGATGCGGGGGATGTGCAGCGGGACGCCGGGTGGCGGCGTGGCGGCTGTCATGGACGGGTTTGTGGCGAGCAGGCCAGAGTGGTCAACAGGAATGAACATTGCATGGCGTGTACGCTTGAAGCTCAACTCACCGCGCACCGATGCATCAATCCACACAGCTGCTAGTTTTACTGGCCCACGGCTCCCGGCTGCCGGAATGGGCGCGTCCGTTCGAGGCCGTGCGCGAGTACGTCCAGGCGGCCCGCCCGGCCCTTCCCGTGCGGCTGGCGTTTCTGGAGTTCATGCAACCCGCGCTGCGTCAGGTGCTGGAGGAAGCTGGGCGGGATGGTCTCGTCCAGGTGTGCGTCGCACCGCTTTTCCTCGGCGCGGGCGGCCATCTGCAGCGCGATATTCCACAGATCGCGCGTGAGGTGCAGGCGCTCTACCCCGCACTGCAGATCGAGATCGCCCTGCCTGCGGGCGAGGATGCCGAGGTTCTCACAGCGCTGGCCGCGTACGCGGTGCGCTGTGCGCCGGGCCTCGACGTTTGAGCGGCCCATGCGGCCCGCCAAAGGGCATGAAATTTGCACAACTGTAGATATGTCATGCCCGCCGCTTCCGCAACGCACCCTGACCGTTGCACTCATCTCCCCGGATCCTGCCCTTGCGATAGAGGAGGACGGGGCGGGCCTGCAGCGCCAGACGCAGCGTTGCGCGCTGCTGGAGCAGGCCTTGCTGGATGCGGGCTATGCCGTGGTTGCCGTGCTGCCGGCGACACCCACGCTGGGTGAACGCATCGCCGAGCTCAAGCCGGACCTGGTGATCGTGGATGCCGAATCTGGCGTGCGCGATCTGCTGGAACACGTGGTGCTGGCCTCACGCAACACGCCGCGCCCCATCGTGCTGTTCACCAACGACGACGACACCGAAACAGCGCAGCTCGCCATCACGGCCGGGGTGACGGCTTACATCGTCGATGGCCTCAAGCCCAGCCGCGTCAAACCGGTGATCGAGGTGGCACTGGCGCGGTTTGAGCGCGAGCAGGGGCTGCGCGCCGAGCTCGATGCCGCCCGCACTCAACTCACCGAGCGCAAGCTGGTGGAGCGCGCCAAGGGCATTGTGATGCAGCGCCAGAATTGCACGGAAGAAGAAGCCTTCCGCCGCATGCGCAAGCTGGCGATGGAAAAGGGGCTGAAGCTCTCCGAGGTCGCCCAGCGCATTCTCGACACCGTTGGCCTGCTCTGAAGTAAAACAGCCCCCTGTCTTGCTGCGCAAATCACCCGTCTGGGCGCTTTGCGTGCACCGTTGCACCATGTTGGCGCACAGGTACGGCGCTTTGCACCACCGCCGATCGGGCCAAATCGGATACGACCGGGAGTTTCCCTCTGTGCGATCCTGAAACAGAAGCTGGCACGCCGTTTGCATGTTCTGAGCTGTAGACCAACGGCGGTCTATGTTGCACCCACTGAGCGGGTATCTCCCCCGTTCGGATCGGCAATGATGCCTTCGTGTGCTTCGCCTCGTGTGAAGCGCTCGGAGGCTTTTTTTTTACCCGCCATTTTCAGGAACCGCCATGCGCAACCGACAAGACGTCACCCCTGCGAGCAACGACCCGGCACAACCCTTGCGCCGCACCCTCATCAAGTCAGGCGCTGCCGTGGCTGTTGCCGGTCTTCTTCCCAGCCTGCAGCCCACGGCGCGCGCCGCCACTCTGGGAAAACCTGAAATGGAAGAAGTCAAGATCGGATTCATCCCCCTCACCGACTGCGCGCCCATCGTCATGGCCGCAGTGCTGGGGTTCGACAAAAAGTACGGCGTCAAGATCATTCCGAGCAAGCAGGCCTCGTGGGCCGCGGTGCGCGACAACCTGGTAACCGGCGGCATCCAGATGGCGCATGTGCTGTATGGCCTGCCGTATGGTGTACAGCTCGGCGTCGGCGGGCCGAAGAAAGACATGGCCATTCTCATGGGCCTGAACCGCAATGGCCAGGCCATCACCCTGGCCGATGCGCTGGCCAAGGAAGGCATCACCACCGGGCCCGCGCTGGCCAAGGCTGTCCTGGCGAAAAAGCGCACCTACACCTTTGCCCAGACCTTCCCGACCAGCACCCACGCCATGTGGCTGTACTACTGGCTGGCGACCTACGGCATCAACCCACTGAAGGACGACAAGGTCATCACCTTGCCGCCGCCGCAAATGGTGGCCAATATGCGGGTGGGCAGCATGGACGGCTTCTGCGTCGGAGAGCCGTGGAACGCGGTGGCCATCAATCAGAAGATTGGCTTCACCGCCGTGACCAGCCAGGAAATCTGGGTGGATCATCCCGAGAAGGTGCTGGGCGCCACCGCCGATTTCGTTGCAAAGTACCCTAACACCAGCAAGGCGGTGATGGCCGCCGTGCTCGAAGCCTGCCGCTGGATCGACGCCTCGGATGCCAACCGCACCAAGATGGCCGAGACCATTGCCGCGCCGGGCTATGTCAACACCCAGGTCGCAACCATCCTGCCGCGCATCCTGGGCAACTACACCAACGGTCTGGGCAAAAGCTGGCACGACGCGCACCCGATGACCTTCTATGAAGACGGACAGGTGAACTTCCCGTGGTTATCCGACGGCATGTGGTTCCTCACCCAGTTCCGCCGCTGGGGTCTGATCAAGACCGATCCCGACTATCTCGCCGTGGCCAAGGCGGTGAACCGCGTCGATCTCTATGGCGAAGTCGCCGCCCTGCTCAATGTCCCCGTGCCCAAGAGCGCCCTGCGCACCTCCAAGCTGATCGACGGTGTGATGTGGGACGGCAAAGACCCCAAGGCCTACGCCCACAGCTTCAAGGTCAATGACCTCGCCGTTTGAACTTGCTTACGCGATGAACCAGGAGTCCCGCATGAACACTGCCGTCTTGTCCGCCCCCGGCGGTTCGTATGACACCTCTGCGGCGGCGAAAACCGTCGCACCCGAGGCCGTCGCCGCCGCGCCGCATGAATCCGAAAACCGCACGGCCATTCGAACAAGCAGCCCAGCCGAACGTCAACGGGCGAGGAATCGACAGATCGCACTGCGTTGGATCGCTCCTTTGATGGGCATCGGCCTGCTGCTGCTGGTCTGGGAATTGGCTGCCGAACACAGCGCGCAATTCCCCTCGCCACTGGTGACGTGGCAGTCGGCGCAGAAGGTGTTCGCCCATCCCTTCTACGACAACGGGCCGAACGATGTGGGCATCGGCTGGAATCTGCTGGCCTCGCTGCAGCGCGTGGCCTACGGCTTTGGTCTGGCCGCGCTGGTGGGCATTCCGCTGGGCTTCGCCATTGGCCGGGTGCAATTCTTGAACCGCATGCTCTCGCCCCTCATCAGCCTGCTGCGCCCGGTCTCGCCGCTAGCCTGGCTGCCCATCGGGCTGTATGTGTTCAGCAACGCGCCAGCAGCGGCGATCTACACCATTTTCATCTGCTCGATCTGGCCGATGATGATCAACACCGCCATCGGCGTGCAGCGCATTCCGGCGGACTATCTCAACGTCGCCCGGGTGCTCGACCTGTCCACCTGGAAGGTGTTCACCAAGATCCTGCTGCCCTCGGTCATGCCCTACATGATGACCGGCGTGCGGCTGTCGGTCGGCACCGCCTGGCTGGTGATCGTCGCCGCCGAAATGCTCACCGGGGGCACCGGCATCGGCTTCTGGCTGTGGAACGAGTGGAACAACCTCAACCTCGCCCACATCCTCATCGCCATCCTGGTCATCGGCATCACCGGCATGGTGCTCGAAGGCGCGCTGATGCTGATTGCGCGTCGCTTCAGCTACGACGAAGCGCGCTGATCGTCCCATCACACAAATCACAAAAAGCCATCATCATGGAACGTTTCATCGTAGTTCAGCAAGTCGACATGGTGTTCGACACCGCGCGCGGCCCCTTCCACGCGCTCAAGGGCATCAACCTGGACATCGCCAAGGGCGAGTTCATCAGCCTCATCGGCCACTCCGGCTGCGGCAAGAGCACCCTGCTCAACCTCATCGCCGGGCTGGCGCTGCCGTCTTCCGGCGTGATGGTGTGCGATGGCCGAGAAATCCACGCCCCCGGCCCGGACCGCGCCGTGGTGTTCCAGAACCATTCGCTGCTGCCGTGGATGACCTGCTACGGCAACATCCATCTCGGCGTGGAGCGCGTGTTCGGCGCGACCGAAACCAAGGCGCAGCTCAAGGCCCGCACCCAGACCGCGCTGGAACTCGTCGGCCTGCCTCATGCGGCGCACAAGCATCCGCATGAAATCTCCGGCGGCATGAAGCAGCGCGTGGGCATCGCCCGCGCCCTGGCGATGGAACCCAAGGTGCTGCTGATGGACGAGCTGTTCGGCGCGCTCGACGCCCTCACCCGCGCCCGGCTGCAGGACGAGTTGCAAGGCATCGTCGCCGCCAGCGGCGCCACCGTGGTGATGGTCACGCACGACGTGGACGAGGCGGTGCTGCTGTCCGACCGCATCGTCATGCTCACCAACGGCCCGGCCGCGACCATCGGCGACATCCTCACGGTCGATCTGCCGCGCCCGCGCGAACGCCTGGCCCTCTCCGAAGACCCGCACTACGCCCATCTGCGTGCCCAGGTGCTGGAGTTCCTCTACAAGCGCCAGGCGCAGCCGCAGGCCAAGGCGGCGTGAGGGCAGGACGCAACCTTTATGGATTTCTCATCATGAACAAACCCAAACTCGTTCTCGTCGGCAACGGCATGGCCGGCGTGCGGGCGCTGGAAGAGCTGCTCAAGCTCGCGCCCGAGCTGTACGACATCACCGTGTTCGGCAGCGAGCCGCACCCGAACTACAACCGCATCCTGCTCTCGCCGGTGCTCGCCGGGGAGCAGACCATCGAGCAAATCATCCTCAACCCGCTGTCCTGGTATGCCGACAACGGCATCACCCTGCACCTGGGCAAGACGGTGACCGAGATCGACCGCATCAAGCGCGTGGTGCGCACCGACGAAGGTATCGAAGCAGCTTACGACCGCCTGCTGCTGGCCACCGGCTCGCTGCCCTTCATCCTGCCGGTGCCGGGCAAGGAACTCGACGGGGTGATCGCCTACCGCGACATCAAGGACACCGAGACCATGATCGAAACCGCGAAGACGCACAAGCACGCGGTGGTGATCGGCGGCGGTCTGCTGGGGCTGGAAGCGGCCAACGGCCTGATGCTGCGCGGCATGGACGTGACCGTGGTGCACATCATGCCGTGGCTGATGGAGCGCCAGCTCGACAATGTGGCGGGCAAGCTGCTGCAAAAGTCGCTGGAAGAGCGCGGCCTCAAGTTTCTGATCGGCGCGCAGACCCAGGCTTTGCTCGGAAGCGAATCGGGCCGGGTGCGCGCGGTGCAGTTCAAGGACGGCAGCGAGATTGCCGCCGATCTGGTGGTGATGGCCGCGGGCATTCGCCCCAACACCGCGCTGGCGGAGAAGGCGGGCATTCACTGCAACCGCGGCATCGTGGTGAGCGACACGCTGCAGACCATCACCGACCCGCGCATTTACGCCCTGGGTGAATGCGCCGCGCATCGCGGCATTGCCTACGGCCTGGTGGCGCCGCTGTTCGAGCAGGGCAAGGTGGCGGCCAATCATCTGGCGCAGATGGGCATCGGCCGCTACACCGGCAGCCAGACCAGCACCAAGCTCAAGGTCACCGGCATCGACCTGTTCTCGGCCGGCAACTTCATGGGCGGCGAGGGCTGCGAAGATATCGTCCTGTCCGACCCGTTCTCGGGTGTGTACAAGCGCCTGGTGATTCAGAGCGACAAGCTGGTGGGCGCCTGCCTGTATGGCGACACGGTGGACGGCTCGTGGTACTTCAAGCTGCTGCGCGAAGGCCGCAAGGTGCACGACATCCGCGACAAGCTGATGTTCGGCGAAAGCGCTTTGGGCGATGCTGGCCATCAAGGCCAGAGCAAGGCCATGCTGATGGCCGATGGCGACGAAGTCTGCGGCTGCAATGGCGTGAACAAAGGGGCCATCTGCAAGGCCATCAAGGACAAGGGCCTGTTCACGCTCGACGAAGTACGCAAACACACCAAGGCCAGCGCCTCGTGCGGCTCCTGCACCGGGCTCGTCGAGCAGATCCTGATGTTCACTGCGGGCGGCGACTTCTCCGCCACCCCGAAGAAAAAAGCGCTGTGCGGCTGCACCGACGCCACCCACCAGGAAGTGCGCGAGGCCATCCGCGAACAGCATCTGCTCACCATTGCCGACGTCTACGCCCAGCTCGGCTGGCGCACGCCCAACGGTTGTTCGAGCTGCCGCCCGGCGGTGAATTACTACCTCATTTCCACCTGGCCGCACGAGGCCAAGGACGACCCGCAAAGCCGTTTCATCAACGAACGCAGCCACGCCAACATCCAGAAAAACGGCACTTATTCGGTGATTCCGCGCATGTGGGGCGGCGAGACTTCGGCCGCCGAGTTGCGCCGCATCGCCGACGCCGTGGACAAATACAACATCCCCACGGTGAAAGTGACCGGAGGCCAACGCATCGACCTGCTGGGCGTGAAGAAGGAAGACCTGCAAGCGGTGTGGACCGACATCGGCATGCCCTCCGGTCACGCCTACGCCAAGGCGCTGCGCACGGTGAAGACCTGCGTCGGCAGCGAATGGTGCCGCTTCGGCACGCAGGACAGCACGGCGCTGGGCAAGCGGCTGGAGCGCGCCACCTGGCGCATGTACGCGCCGCACAAGGTGAAGTTTGCCGTCAGCGGCTGCCCGCGCAACTGCGCCGAAAGCGGCATCAAGGACGTGGGCATCATCGGCGTCGATTCCGGCTGGGAGATGTATGTGGGCGGCAACGGCGGCATCAAGACCGAAGTGGCGCAGTTCCTCGTCAAGCTCAAGACGCAGGAGGAAGTGCTGGAATACACCGGCGCCTTCATCCAGCTCTACCGCGAAGAAGGCTGGTACCTGGAGCGCACCGTGCATTACATCGCCCGCGTTGGGCTGGACCATGTGAAGCAGCGCATCCTGGACGACGCCGAGGGCCGCAAGGCGCTGTGGGAGCGGCTGCAGTTTGCGCTGCAGGGCGAGCCTGATCCGTGGTTCGAGTTCGACAAGGCGCAGGTCGATGCGCGGCAGTTCATTCCCATCGTGCCCATCGCGGCGCCGCAGGGAGAACCAGCATGAGCGCCAGCAACTGGACTCCGGTCTGCACCCTGTCCGAGATTCCCGCGCTGGGCGCGCGCCGCGTGCGTCGCCCGGACGGCGTGGACATCGCCGTGTTCCGCACCGCGAATGACCGCATCTACGCCCTGCTCGACCGCTGCCCGCACAAGGGCGGCCCGCTGAGCCAGGGCATCGTGTTCGGTGACGCTGTGGCCTGTCCGCTGCACAACTGGACCATCCGGCTTGACGATGGCCGGGCGCAGGCGCCGGACGAGGGCTGCACCCCGGCCTTCGCCGTGAGGGTGGAGGGCGAGCAGGTCTATCTGCGCGGCGACCAGTTGCACGCGCCCATTGCCGAGATGACCGACGCGAGCTGCGACGGCGCGGCCTGCGCGAGCACAAACCGATGAACGCCGCCGATCTGCCCGCAGGTTCCTTCGCCATCGTGCCCGAAGGCGCGGTGCGCGAGACGCGCTCGACCTGTCCCTATTGCGGCGTGGGCTGCGGTGTGCTCATCAAGACCGAGAGCGGGCAAATCAGCGGCGTACGCGGCGATCCCGCCCATCCCGCCAACTTCGGCAAGCTGTGCACCAAGGGCGGTGCGCTGCACCTCAGCGCCAAACCGGAATTGCTGCCGCAGGTTCGCGCGTTGCGGCCCGAACTGCGCACGCAGCGCGATGCGCCGCGCCGCGCGGTGCGCTGGGACGAGGCGCTGGACCATGTGGCGCAGCGCTTCGCCGCCATCATCGCCGCACACGGCCCCGACAGCGTGGGCTTCTACATCTCCGGCCAGATGCTGACCGAAGACTATTACGTGTTCAACAAGCTGGCCAAGGGGCTGGTC
>CALBRU010000192.1 GCA_937927695.1 uncultured Thiomonas sp.
GCGCTGCTTGGGAACGAAGCCAAGCGTTTTTGCAATCCAGACTGAATCAGTCTGGCACATTGCGTTGCCATAAAGCCAATCTGTATAACGAATGACTACCCAAGGTAATGATGGGCCTATCCATTCGCGCCTATGCGCGCCACCGAGGCGTGTCGCACGTGGCCGTGAAGAAGGCCATCGACACCGGGCGGATCACGCCGCTGCCTGATGGCACCCTCGATCCCGAGATCGCCGATGCGCAGTGGGCTAAAAACACCCTGAGCCGCAAGTCCGCCGAACAACCCTCACAGCCAGCAAGCCCTTCACCTGCGCGCCCTTCGCCAGCAAGCAGGTCGCCGGAATTACCCGATCCTGTCCAGTCCTTGCCGTCTGGCGGCGCTTCGCTGCTGCAGGCGCGCACGGCCAATGAGGTGCTCAAGGCCCGGCTCAAGCAGATCGCGCTTGCCGAGAAGAAGGAGGAACTCGTCGACCGGGCGAAGGCCGTGGCGCAGGTGTTCAAGCTGGCGCGTTCTGAGCGCGATGCCTGGCTGAACTGGCCTGCGCGCGTGTCGGCGCAGATGGCGTCCAGTCTTGGCGTCGATCCGTACACGATGCATGTCACGCTGGAGGCCGCCGTGTGCGAGCACTTGCAGGAATTGGGCGAGCTGCGCCCGAGATTTGATTGACGATGATGGATTACGAGGGCGCTGACGAGATCGAACGCGCCTGGCGCGAAGGACTGACGCCAGACCCGCTGCTCACGGTGTCGGAATGGTCAGACCGCCACCGGATGCTCTCCAGCAAGGCGTCTGCCGAGCCGGGGCGCTGGCGCACCAGCCGCACGCCGTACCTGCGCGAGATCATGGATTGCCTGTCGCCAACATCAAAGGTCGAGCGCGTGGTGTTCATGAAGGGCGCGCAGGTCGGCGCGACCGAAACCGGTTCGAACTGGATCGGCTACGTCATCCACCACGCGCCGGGGCCGATGATGGCGGTCTGGCCCACCGTGGAGATGGCCAAGCGCAACAGCAAGCAACGCATCGACCCGCTGATCGAAGAGTCCAGTGTTCTGGCCGATCTGATCGCCCCGGCGCGCTCGCGCGACTCGGGCAACACCATTCTCGCCAAGGAGTTTCGGGGCGGCGTGTTGGTGATGACCGGCGCGAACAGCGCCGTGGGTCTGCGCTCGATGCCGGTGCGCTATCTGTTCCTCGACGAGGTGGACGGCTACCCGCTCGACGTCGAGGGCGAAGGCGATGCGATTTCGCTGGCCGAGGCGCGCACGCGCACCTTTGCACGCAGGAAGATCTTTATCGTCTCGACGCCCACGATCTCAGGCGTGTCGGCCATCGAGCGCGAGTACGAGGCCAGCGATCAGCGCCGCTACTTCGTGCCGTGCCCGCATTGTGGGCATATGCAATGGTTGCGCTTCGAGCAACTGCGCTGGGACAAGGGTCAGCCGGAAACCGCCGTCTACGTCTGCGAGTCGTGCGACACCGCGATTGCCGAGCATCACAAGACCTGGATGCTCGAACAAGGCGAGTGGCGCGCGATGGCGCCGGAGAACGGGAGCAAGACCGCAGGATTTCACCTCTCGTCGCTTTACAGCCCGGTGGGCTGGCGTTCGTGGCGCGACATTGCCGCTACCTGGGAGAGTGCCGTGAGCAAGGAATCCGGATCGGCTGCCGCCATCAAGACTTTCAAAAACACCGAGCTGGGCGAGACTTGGGTCGAGGAAGGCGAAGCCCCCGACTGGCAGCGCCTGCTGGAGCGAGCCGAAGATTATCGCGGCGTGCCGCTGGGCGCGCTGCTGCTGACCGCAGGAGTCGATGTGCAAAAAGACCGCATCGAGGCCTCTATCTGGGGCTTCGGGCGCGGCAAGGAATCCTGGCTGATCGAACACCGCGTGCTGATGGGAGATACCGCGCGCGAGGCGGTCTGGACACAGTTGTCCGACCTGCTGGGCGAACAGTGGACGCACGCCTCGGGCGCGTCGATGCCGCTGGCCCGCATGGCGCTGGACACGGGCTTTGCCACGCAGGAGGCCTACGCCTTCGTGCGGGCCTGTCGGGATTCGCGTGTGATGGCGATCAAAGGGGTGCCTCGAGGGGCGGCCCTGATCGGCACGCCCACCGCCATCGACGTATCGCAGAGCGGCAAGAGGCTGCGCCGGGGGATCAAGGTCTACAGCGTGGCGGGCGGCATCGCCAAGATGGAGCTCTACAACAACCTGCGCAAGAGCGCGGATGTGGCCGACGACGGCATCACGCCGATCTATCCGCCAGGTTATGTGCACCTACCCAAGATCGATGCCGAGTACGTTCAGCAGCTCTGCGCCGAGCAGTTGATTACCCGCCGCAACCGCAACGGCTTTCCGGTGCGCGAGTGGCAGAAGATGCGCGAGCGCAACGAAGCGCTCGACTGCTACGTCTACGCCCGCGCGGCTGCATCTGCAGCGGGGCTGGATCGCTTCGAGGAACGCCACTGGCGCGAACTGGAGCGGCAACTGGGCCTGGCCGTTGCGCCCGATGCGCCGCCTGTCCAGGCACCGCCTGATCTCGGGCCGGAGTCCACAGATCGAAATAAACCCGGCGGGGGCCTGGCCGTTGCCGCCCCGAATCGCCGCCGCATCATCAAAAGCCGCTGGATGTCTTGACCATGAGCACGCCAACCTACACCCCTGAGCAACTGCAAGCCCTGCGTGCCGCCCTGGCGCGCGGTGAGCGGCGCGTGACCTTCGCGGACAAAACCGTGGAGAACCGCGACATCAAAGACCTCCAGGCGGCGATTGCCGAAGTCGAGAAGGCGCTGCGCCAGGATGCCGTGACCGCAGGCGCCCTGCCCCGCCCCACCCGGCAGATTCGCCTCAACACCACCAAGGCCACCTGAATGAGCTGGATGCAAACCCTCAAGCGCCGACTGTTCGGCGCCAGTCCGACAAGCCCCACCTATGACGGGGTGGGCGGCGGTCGTCGCGCCGTTGCCTGGCAGGTCGGCAATCCTGGCGCGGTCGCTGCGCTGGCCTACACGCAGGACGCCCTGCGCGCCAAGAGCCGCGATCTGGCGCGGCGCAATGCCTGGGCCGCTGCGGGCATCGAGGCGTTCGTGGCGAATGCCATCGGCACCGGCATCAAGCCGCAGAGCATGGTGCAAGAGGCCGCCTTGCGCGAAGCCATCCACAGCCTGTGGTGGGACTGGTGCGAGCAGGCCGACGCCGCCGGGCTGACCGACTTCTACGGTCTGCAGGCTCTGGCGACCCGTGCCCTGATCGAAGGCGGCGAATGCCTGGTGCGCCTGCGCTGGCGCCGCCCCGAGGACGGCCTGCCCGTGGCGCTGCAACTGCAAGTGCTCGAACCCGAGCACCTGCCGTCCACCTTGAACCAGACCTTGCCGTCCGGGAATGTCATTCGCGCTGGCATCGAGTTCGACAAGATCGGTCGGCGCGTGGCCTACCACCTCTACCGCAGCCATCCGGGCGACGGCAGTCTCTCGCCCATGTCGGGGGCGGGCGGCATGGACACGGCGCGCGTGCCTGCCGACGAGATCGTGCACCTCTTTCGCCCGCTGCGACCCGGCCAGATTCGCGG
>CALBRU010000193.1 GCA_937927695.1 uncultured Thiomonas sp.
AACGTCATGGCCGATCTCGAAGACATGGGCCTGATTGCCAGCCCGCACACCTCGGCCGGGCGCATTCCCACCCCGCGCGGCTACCGGGTATTTGTGGACGCCATGCTCACCGCACAGCCGCAGATGCCAACCGATCTGCTGCCGCAGACGCTGCAACAGCACATCGACACCGCCCCGCCGCAGCAGGTGATGATGCGGGCGGCGCAGCTCATGTCCAGCCTGTCGCAATTCGTCGGCGTGGTGCTGGCGCCGCAGCGCAGCGCCGCGTTTCGCCACATCGAATTTCTGCGCTTAAGTGAACATCGCATTCTGCTCATCATCGTCAGCCCCGAGGGCGATGTGCAAAACCGCATGCTGCATTGGCCGCACGCCCTCAGCCAGAATGAACTCAATACCGCCACCAATTACCTCAACGCCCATTTTTCGGGCCTGAGTTTCGAGCAGGTCACGCAAAAGCTCGGCAGCGAAGTCGAACACCTGCGCAGCGAACTCGTCGCCCTCATGCAGGCCGGGGTGCAGGCCGGCAGTCAGGCGCTGCAGCAACCTCAGGATCAAGTCGTTATCTCCGGGCAACAACAATTGCTCGGCATCGGCGACTTTGCGGGCAATCTAGGCAAGCTGCGCCAGCTCTTCGATCTGTTCGAACAAAAAGCCCAGTTACTCAAACTGATGGACGCCTCCGCCCGTGCCGATGGCGTGCGCATCTACATCGGCGGCGAAAGCGAGGCCGTGCCCTTCGAAGAACTCTCCGTCATCACCGCACCCTATGCGGCAGACGGCAAAGTGGTCGGCACCCTCGGCGTCATCGGCCCCACCCGCATGGCCTACGACCGCATGATCCAGATCGTGGACATCACCTCCAAGCTGGTGGGCAATGCGCTGAGCCAGCGCTAATCTGGGCAGCCACTAACGCGCCGTCGCGGCGGCTCACCGCACCAGCAGCACCGGCACCGTGGTGGACGCCACCACCTTGCTCGCCACCGAGCCCATGACGAAGCCCTTGAGCGCCGAGTGGCCGTGCGTGCCCATGATGAGCAGGTCGGGCTGCAGACGCGTCACCTCGGCGGCGATCTGCTCGGCCGGATCGCCCACCACAAAACGAGACTCGAACGCCAGCCCGGCCTGTTTCAGCGCGTCTTCAGCGGGCGCCAGCGCCTGCGCGCTGACGTCGCGGTAATACTCGTCCAGCGTGGTCTTGCTGAGCTGCGCGCGCGCCAGCGGCGTGCCGATGGGCAGCGCCACCGTGAGCAAGGTGATGCGCGGCGGCTCCTTGTATTGCTGCACCTGCTGCACCAGAACCTGCGCAGCCCGCGCGGTGTAAGTCGATCCGTCAACCGGTAGAACAATGTGCATTGAACAACCCTCCCTGTGCGGGCATTATGCCTGCCGCAACACGACCGCTCCCCGGCCTTTTTGCGATCCATACAGTCGAAAAAAAGCCGCCCGAAGGCGGCTTTCAAAGCAGTTGCTAGAGCAGCTTGCGCTGATCAGAACTTGTGACGGATGCCCAGGGCGAAGCCGCTGGACGATTGACCAGCAACACCCAGGTTCGCAGTGGAGGAATCGCCGACAGCCAGTGCCGTGTTGCTGTCGTTGCTGATGTGCGAGTACGAGGTGTACAGGTTGGTCCGCTTGGACAGCGAGTAGGTATAACCGATAGCGTACTGTTTGGCGGTGTCGTTGCCAGTATCAGCACCGAGCGTGTTCTTGACTTGACCATAAGAAGCCAGCACTGCACCAGCACCCACGGGCACGGTTGCGCCCAGCATCCAGACGGTTCGGTCACCAGATACGCTATCAACTTTCAGGTTCTGATACAAACCGGTCACCTTGGCAATGCCAAAGTCATAACCACCCGTCACTTGCCAATGTTTGGCAGCATTGCCGTCACTTGAGTTTGCATACAGCAAGCCCGCGACATTAGGGCTTGTGAGGTTCGAGCCG
>CALBRU010000194.1 GCA_937927695.1 uncultured Thiomonas sp.
CCTATCAGCCCAAGACCCACATGAGCAAGTTCAGCAAATACAGTGGCCTGTTTGCTGATGGAGGTAGCTTTGATATTCCCGCAAATTACGGTATCGGCTTTGCGTGGAAGCCAACTGGGCAATTGACTGTGGCCGGCGATGTCGAACGCATTCTTTACAGCGGCGTCAGCGCAATTGGCAACTCGTCCGCCCCGCTATTTGCACTTGTTATGGGCCAACCGGCCCCCAAACTGGGCGCTTCCGGGGGTGCGGGCTTTGGCTGGACAGATGTGACCGTCGTGAAACTGGGCGTTGCTTATGCAGTTAATCAGGCATTGACGGTTCGGGCTGGCTGGAACCATAGCGACAATCCTGTGACTTCATCAAACATCTTTTTCAACACCATTGCGCCAGGTGTCGTTAAGGATCACCTGACTCTTGGTATGACTTACGCAGTAAATAACAACATGGAAATTTCTGCTGATTACATCCATGCGTTTAAGAGTACTGTCAATGGTCAAGCTCCTCAGTTCAACCAATCAGGTCAACTGGTTGGACAGGTGCCTGAGGCACTTTCCATGTCCCAGAACACTCTGGGCGTGTCGGTGGGCTGGAAGTTCTGACCCTTCCCAACCCAGAAAACCGCAGCCTCGGCTGCGGTTTTTTATTCCCGTTTCGCCGACAATTCCAGCCATGCTGTCCTGCTACGTTCTGCTCGATCTCGAAACCACCGGCTCAAACCCGGTGCTCGATCGCATCACCGAAGTGGCGGTCATGCGGGTTGAGCAGGGGGAAGTGGTGGCGAAGTGGAGTCGGCTGCTCAATCCGGGGCAGCGCATTCCGCCTTTCATCCAGCAGCTCACTGGCATCGACGACGCCATGGTGGCGGGGGCTCCGGCGTTTGGCGAGGTGCTGCCCGAACTACTCGCCGTGCTGGACGGCGCCGTGCTCGTGGCGCACAACGTGCGCTTCGACCACGGCTTTCTGAAAAAGGCCGCGGCGCGCGAAGGGTTGGATCTGCGGGTGAAAACTCTGTGCACCGTGCGCCTCTCGCGCAAGCTCTACCCGCAGGCCCGTGGGCATGGTCTGGACGCCATCATGCGCCGCCACGGGCTGCACACCACGGCGCGCCACCGGGCGATGGGCGATGTCGAGCTACTGCATCAATGGCTGCATATCGCCCAGACGGAACTCGGTCTTGCCGTGGTGCAGGCTGCGGCTCAGGAGTTGTTGCGCGGCAGTGCGAGTCTGCCGCCGCATCTGGAAACCCCGGTGGACGACATCCCCGAAACACCCGGGGTCTATCTGTTCTTTGGTGCGGGCGAAGTGCCACTCTACATCGGCAAGAGCGTGCGTCTTCGTGCTCGGGTGCTGTCGCACTTTCAGGCGGATCACCGCGACGCGCGGGAATTGCGTCTGGCGCAGGAGGTGCGGCGGGTCGAATGGCGCGAAACGGCGGGTGAGTTTGGCGCCCTGCTGCTGGAGATGCGGCTCATCAAGGAACTGCAGCCCCTGCTCAACCGGCAACTGCGCCGCGAGCGGCAGCTTTGCGCCTGGCGGCTGGCAGAAGACCCCGCAGCCCGGCCGCTGCTCACGCTGGTGCGCGGAGACGAACTCGATCCGCGATTTTTCCCGCAGTTGTATGGCTGTTACCGGAGCAAGCGACAGGCCGTCGAAGGCTTACGCGCCCTCGCCCAGCGCCACGCGCTGTGCCCGCAGGCGCTGGGGCTTGAATCGGGCAAGGGCCAATGCTTCGCTCAGCAAATCGGTCAGTGCAAAGGGGTGTGTTGCGGTCTCGAATCAGCCGAGCGGCATCACGCCCGGCTGCTGCTGGCGCTGGCTGCGGAGCGGCTGCGTGCCTGGCCTTACGCCGGGCCCGTCGGTCTGCGCGAGCACAGCCCTGAGCAGGATCGCACCGAGGTGCATGTATTCGACCAATGGCGGCATCTGGGCACGGCGGGTTGCGAAACCGATCTGGCCGAGTTGATGGAGGGCAGACGCGAGACCGAGTGCGGCGGCTTCGACCTGGACATCTATCGTCTGCTGCTGAGCCGTCTAGCGGGCGCCAAGGGATCGCCGCCCGATCTGATCCGTCTGCAGTGAGCCGCGACGGCTTAGCCGTGTTCCTTGGCGTGGTTGATCGAGTATTTCGGAATCTCGATGGTCACGTCTTCGTCTGCCAGGATGGCCTGGCAGGATAGACGTGAGGTGGGCTCCAGTCCCCAGGCGCGGTCGAGCAGATCTTCTTCGCTTTCGTCGAGTTCGCCTAAAGACTCATAGCCTTTGCGCACCACCACATGACAAGTGGTGCAGGCGCATTGCATGTCGCAGGCGTGTTCGATGGGCACGCCGTTTTCCAACAGGGCCTCGCAAATCGAGGTGCCGCGCCCGGCGCTGACTTGTTTGCCTTGCGGGCAGTATTCGGGATGCGGCAGAACCGTGATGATGGGCATGGTGAGAATCGAGAAAAGTCTCAGGACGCCGTGCTGGACGGCGTGTCGGTGAGCTGCGCGATCTGATCGACGGATTGACCCGCCAGCGCGCGTTTAATGCTGCGGTTCATGCGCCGCTCGGCAAACGCATCGGTCTGCCGCGTCAGCGCCTCGGTAGCGAGGCGGATCTGGCCGATGTCGCCACCTTGTTCGGCCTGCGCCAGAGCGGCCATGCCGGCGTGAATCTGCGCGTCTTCCTGCTCGCTCAGCAGATCGCGGTCGAGCTGCATGGCGTTGCGTGTGGCGGCCAGCAGGGCCTGGGCGTCCACCCGCGCCTCCTGCAGCATGCGGGCGTCGCGGTCGTCTTGGGCGTGGGCCAGGCTGTCGTGCAGCATCTGCGCGATTTGCGCGTCGTCCAGACCGTAAGCCGGCTTGACCTGCACCTGGGCCTGCACGCCGGTGGTCAGCTCTTGTGCACTGACTTCGAGTAGGCCGTCGGCATCGACGGCAAAGGTCACGCGGATACGCGCGGCGCCCGCCACCATCGGAGGAATGCCGCGCAGCTCGAAGCGCGCCAGCGAACGGCAGTCACTCACCAGTTCGCGCTCGCCCTGCACCACATGAATGGCCATG
>CALBRU010000195.1 GCA_937927695.1 uncultured Thiomonas sp.
GATGGGGATGTTGCAGTCCGGGCAGTATTGCGTGCCGCACTTGGCGTAGATCAGCCGCAGAAAGTGGTACGCCTCGGTGAGCGTGCCCACGGTGCTCTTGCGCCCGCCGCGGCTGGTGCGTTGCTCGATGGCCACCGTGGGCGGAATGCCGACGATGGCCTCCACATCGGGCCGCGCCGCCGGTTGCACGAACTGCCGCGCGTAGGCATTGATCGACTCCAGATAGCGCCGCTGGCCTTCGGTGAACAGCACGTCGAAGGCCAGGGTCGATTTGCCGGAGCCCGAAACGCCGGTGATCACCGTCATCTGGCCGCGCGGAATGTCCACATCCACCCCGCGCAGATTGTGCTCACGCGCCTGACGGATGGCGATGAACCCGGCCTTGCCGGCCCGCAGCGCGCTGGCGAGATGGGGACCGACCGGCTCTTCACTGGTATTGCAACTTGCGCCGCGATACGTCGCTGAGGGCTCGGCGGCCTGGAGCAGAGAGGAGGCATTCGCAGCCTCCCCCTCCCGGCCTCCCCCACGCATGGGGGAGGTGAGAAAAGCGCTTTGCGTGGGAGGAGGCAAAACCCCCTCCCCACGCGGTGGGGAGGCGTGCTGCGCCGCGTCCCGCGCCAGCGCCTGGCCGGTGAACGACGCAGAGCAGGTGGCCAACTCGTCAGGCGACCCGGCGAACACCAGCCGCCCCCCGGCGTCGCCCCCTTCGGGACCGAGGTCGATGACCCAGTCCGACGAGGCGATGACATCGAGGTTGTGCTCGATCACCAGCACGGTGTGCCCGGCGTCCAGCAGTTTGCGCAGGGCCCGCAGTAGTTTGGCCACGTCGTCGAAATGCAGGCCGGTGGTCGGCTCGTCGAACAGGAACAGCGTGCCCTTGCGCGCCAGTCCGGCCCGGGTCTTGGCGGCCTCGGCCAGAAAGCCCGCGAGCTTGAGCCGCTGGGCCTCGCCGCCAGACAGGGTCGGCGTGGGCTGGCCCAGGCGCAGATAGTCCAGCCCCACATCCACCAGCGCCTGCAGCGTGCGGGTGATGTCGGACTGGCCGCGAAAGCGCTGCAAGGCCTCGGCCACGGTGAGGTCGAGCACCTGCGCCATGTTCAGCGGGGCGAACCCGGCCTGCGCCGGCAGCTGCACTTCGAGCACTTCGGCGCGGTAGCGCTTGCCGTCGCAGTCGGGGCAACGCAGATAGACGTCCGACAGGAACTGCATTTCCACATGCTCGAAGCCCGAACCGCCGCAGGTGGGGCAACGGCCGTCGCCGCTGTTGAAGCTGAAAGTGCCCGCGGTGTAGCTGCGTTCGCGTGCGGCGGGCAAGGCTGCGAACAGCGCGCGAATGCCGTCGAAAGCGCCGACGAAACTCACCGGGTTGGAACGGGCCGTCTTGCCGATGGGCGACTGATCGACCAGCACCACATCGCCCAGCTGATCGGCGCCGAGCAGGCGATCGAAGGCGCCGGGCACGGGCGCGGTCTTGCCCAGCGAGCGAGCCAGCGCCGGATAGAGCACGTCGCCGATGAGGGTGGATTTGCCGCAGCCCGACACGCCGGTGAGCGCCGTCATGAAACCCAGCGGAATCTCGACCGTGAGCGACTTGAGGTTGTGCTCTCGCGCGCCCTCCAGAATGAGGCGCGGCGCCAGCAAACCGCCCTGCGCATCGCGGCGCGGGGTGCGCCTGTGCGGCAAAGCATCGCTCACCTGCAGCGCACCGCTGAGGTAGCGCCCGGTCAGCGAGTTTGAGCGCTGCGCCTGATCGAGCGTGCCCTGGAACACCAGATGCCCGCCGCGCTCGCCCGGGCCGGGGCCGATTTCCAGCATCCAGTCGGCGGTGCGCATGAGCTGGGGGTCGTGCTCGACGAGGAGCAGCGAATTGCCCGCGTCCTTGAGCCGATGCAGCACACCGCCCAAGCGGTCGAGATCGCGCGGGTGCAGACCGATGGAAGGCTCGTCGAGCACGAACAGGGTTTGCGTCAGCGCCGTGCCCAGCGCGGTGGTGAGGTTGATGCGCTGCACCTCGCCGCCCGACAAGGTACGCGACTGGCGGTCGAGGGTGAGATAGCCCAGCCCGACATCCCGCAGGTAGCGCAGACGCGAACGGATGTTGTCGAGCAGCATGCTGCTGGCGGCCTGCGCCATGTCAGGCAGCGCCAGATCGGCGAACAGTCGCTGCAGGCGCTCGATCGGCAGCGAGTTGACGTCGTGCAGATTCAGCCCCGGCAAGCTGGCCAGCAAGGCGTCGCTCCGCGAGGTCCCCACCGGGCGGAATCGCGCGTAGCCGCCTTCGCCTCCGATCGCGGCCTCGGCCTGCGCCAACGAGCCGATGCGCCACAGGAGGGCTTCGGTCTTGAGCCGCGCGCCCTGGCAGGTGGGGCAGGCCGTGTAGCTGCGGTACTTGGACAGCAACACGCGCACATGCATTTTGTAGGCGCGACTTTCCAGCCAGTCGAAATAGCGCCGCACGCCGTAGAACTGTTTCTGCCAGTTGCCGCGCCAGTCGGGATCGCCCTCGATGACCCAGGTGCGTTCGCGTTCGCTCAGATCGATCCAGGGCACATCGAGCCTGATCTCAGCCTGCGCGGCGTAGCGCTCCAGATCGGTCTGGCATTCGGCAAAGCTCTGCGTCTGCCAGGGCTTGACCGCGCCGGCCCGCAGCGTCTTGCGCGCATCGGGAATCACCAGATCGAGATCGACGCCGATCACCCGGCCGAAGCCACGACAGGTCTCGCAGGCCCCGACGGGCGAATTAAAGCTGAACAGGCCGGGACTGGGGTCGCGGTAATGGATGTCGCAATCGGCGCAGTGCAGATCCGATGAATAACGCCAGATGGCCCCTTTGCTCTCGGCGGCTTCGGCATCGCGTGGCAGTTCGTGCACTTCCATGCGTCCCTGGCCGAGCCGCAGCGCCGCTTCGACGGCCTCGCTGAGCCGCGCGGGCTCGTCGGTCGGCAGACGAAGCCGATCCTGCACCACGTCGAGCACCCGTCCTTTGGGCGTATCGCGCTCGCCGAGAATGCGGGTGTAGCCCTGCGCGGCGAGCACGTCGCCCA
>CALBRU010000196.1 GCA_937927695.1 uncultured Thiomonas sp.
GCTTTCAACGAAGCCAAGAGCCATCTGCGCCTGCTGGAATACGGCATTCTCGGCTATCCGGTGATCTGCTCCGATCTCACGCCGTATCAGGGCGATTTTCCGGTCACCCGCGTGGCCAACCGCTACCGCGACTGGACGCGCGCGCTGCGCGAGGCCGTCTCCGACCGCGCCGCGCTGCGCGCCCAGGGCGACGCGCTGCGCGCCAAGGTGCTGGCCGACTGGATGATGGAAGACCATCTCGACACCTGGCTGAAAGCCTGGCTGCGCTGAAGTCACGCTGAGGGCGCAACGAAGCGAGGCTGTTTTTACGCAACACGGCGGGCCAGCGCCATCAGGCCGCTGCTAGCATCAACGCAGAGATCGAGACTCCATTTTCCGTTCCCATGAACAGCCCCATTACCTCGCCAGACACCGACGCTCCCGAAGCACAGAGCGCGGTCATGCAAGCACACATCGCGCGCCAGCCCATTGTCGACCGCAAACAGCAGATCGTCGGCTACGAGTTGTTCGCGCGCGAAAGCGGCACGGCCGAACACGCGCCCACCGAGCACAGCGCCGAGAGCGACAGCGTGCTGCTGTTCAACGCCCTTTCCAATATCGGCGCCGAGAGGCTGTTCGGCGAAAAGCTCGCCTTCATCAACTGCGTGGTCGAAGACCTCAAGGCCGAACATCTCGACATCGTTTTCCCGGATCGCATCGTGCTCGAAGTACCGCGCATCTATGGCGACGACCCCACGGGCATCGCCGAGGTCGCCGCCCAGCTCAAACCGCTGCGCGAGCGCGGGTTTCATCTTGCGGCCGGCCCCTTCGCCGCAGCGTCGCTGTATGCCGCATGGCTGCCGTTTCTCAGCTACATCAAGGCGGATGTTCAGAGCCTTTCGGCCAACGTCGCCGTGGCCCTGCAGCGCAAGGCCGAAAGCCAGCGCAGTGTGCGTCTGGTGGCCGAACGTGTAGAAACGCCCGAGCAGTTCAAGACCTATTTCGACGCCGGTTTTCACTTCTTTCAAGGCTATTACTTCGCTCGCCCGCAGACCATCAGCGCCAAGGTCATCAACCCGGCGCACGCCAATGTGCTGCAACTGATGAATCTGGTCATGCGGCAAGCCGAACTGAACGAAATCGAGCAGGTGCTCAAGCGTGATCCGGCGCTGTCCTTCAAGCTGCTGCGCTACATCAACTCTTCGGGTTTCGGGCTGATGTCCGAAGTCACCTCGTTCCGCCATGCCACGGCCATTCTCGGCTACAAGAAGCTGTTCCGCTGGCTCGCGCTGCTGCTCGCCACCGTGCCCGGCAATGCCGCTTCTCCGGCCATCGCGCGCACCGCCATCACCCGCGGCCGCATGATGGAGCTGTTGGCCAAGGGCACGCTCTCCGACGAAGATGCCGATAACGCCTTCGTGGTGGGCATCTTCTCCATGCTCGACGTCATGCTCGGCGTGCCAATGGAAAAGGCGCTGTCCGAAATCACCCTGTCCGAGCCCATCGTCATGGCCTTGAAAGACAACACCGGCATTTTCGGCAGCTATCTGCAGCTCACCCGCGCCGTCGAGCAACGCGATTTCGACAACATCGACTTCCTCGCCATGGCGCTGGGCATTCAGAGCTGGCGCGTCAGTTCCGTTCATCTGGCTGCGCTCGCCTGGGTGGAAGAGCTGGGCATCTGACAAGGCTCTCCATGAAAGAGGTCACCGCCAAACTCTTCCGCGAGGAATATCAGGTCAACTCCGAGCAGAAGGCCGATCATGTGCTGCACAAAATCATCGAGCGCCACGAGCCACTGGCCGTGCTGCCGCATGACCGCGCCGAGGAATTCAGCTCGGCGCTGCTGGTGGTCAACCGTCCCAAGCACTGGCTGATCATCGATGAACTCACCCCCGATAGCGGCAACCGCCGACTGGAAAACGGTGCGCCGTTTTTCACCATCGGGCGGTTTGAAGGCGTGTTCGTCGGCTTTCAGTCCAAGCTGATCGAGCGCATCGATTACGAAGGTTATGGCGCGCTGCGCATCGCCTACCCCGAGCAGCTCTATTACCTGCAGCGACGCAATTTTTTCCGTGTGACCGTCGCACCGGGCGATCTGAGCACGGTGGACATTCAGCGCCGCGGTGCCAAACCGCTCTACGGCCAATGCCACGACCTGAGCGTCAACGGCATGCGTCTGTTGGTGCCCTCGGCACTCGACTACGCCTTGACCACTGGCGAATACGTCCCCATGGTGCGCTTCAGTCTGGAAGACGTGGAACTGGCGGTCGAGGCAGAGGTGCGTTTTGTTGGGGCGTTGCGGGACACCAAAACCCGGCAGCCCATGCGCCAGCTCGGCATTCAGTTTCTGAACATGGCCCCGGCCTTCGAGCAGCGCCTGCAACAGTACGTGCAGCGGCGCGACCGCGAACTGCTGAGAGACGCCCGGCGCTGAACCGGGCGGCGACCCGGTGCCGCCCTTGCTGCTACTTGGCTACTGCGGCCTCGTTACTGCGGATTCAGCACCAGCAGTCGCGACATCAGCCCTGGCGGCACGAGCACTTCGGTCAGGGGCGCGAAAACACCATCGCCCTCCACCTCGGAAGCCTCGACGATGTGCTGTTCGAACTGCCCCAACTGCGCGTCAAACACCAAGGGCGCCTGTCCGTGCGCGCGCAGCGGCTGCCCGCTCTGCGCAGGCAGAAGCACCATCACCATGGGCAGGGATTGCGCTTCGATCCGCGCATAGCGCAAACCAAAATGCGCTGCCGGCGCGAGCAAAAAGCTCACCCCCGCATCGTCGATCGACTGCAGCCACAAGAAGGGCCGCTCGGTTTGCACGCCGATGAGCGCAAAGCGCTGCAGGGTCTCGAATCCCGGCAGCGGCGACGACACCGTCCAGATTTGATGTTGCGCAACGGGAAGCAAGCCGAAGCGCGTGGCCACTTCCATTGCGTTGCACGGCGCCGCGCCAACTTGTGCAAGCGCGCTCGTCGTGACGGATTCAGGCTGGGCTGGGCTCAACTCGACTCTCCATTAGGGGGCAGGTCAACCGGGGCGTCAACCGACCCAGAAACCCAATGCGCCAGAGACAGCCCTTGCGGCGCCACCGCAGCCTGGTTGGCCTGGCTGATCTGGGCATAGAGTTCTTCGCGCAGAATGCGCAAGTCAAGCGGGCCTTCAATGCCAAGGCGCACCTTGCCGGGCGCGGACTGCAGCACAACCAGGCGGATGTTGTCCCCGATGCGGATAGCTTCACCGGGACGGCGCGTCAGAATGAGCATGCATCAAGCCCGGCGGGTCGAATGTTAGGCGCTGACTTGCAGGCGAGCAGGGCCGCTGCCGGGCTGGCCCTGGCCGTGAGCGCCGTAGAGATCGACGCCTTCTGCGTTGCCGCGCAAAATCTGCAATGCCCCTTCAGTGCTGCGCACCAGCGCCGAGATCATGGCGCCGTTGCGCCGATTGGCCTCGGCGATGTTCCGCGCCAAGGTTTGAACCGAGTTCCACAAGGGTGGAGCGGATGTAGCGCCCGCTTCGGTCTGCGCGCCAAACTGCACGATGCGTTCGCGCTCCAGCGCGTCAATCTCGGCCAGCAGGCTGTTTTTCTGCTCGGTCAGCACGGGTAGTTGATCTGTGGCGGCGCGCAGCAGGCAGGCGTGTTCTTCAATCAGCAAGCGGTCGAAAGCCTTCAACTTGTCAAGTTGCAGGCGAAGCAGAGAATCGACCGATTGCTGCATGGCGGCTTGAGATTAGTTGGAAGCAGGCTTGGTCGCGCCGATCAGGGCCTGGCTGTCTTGCAACAGACCACCGGCGATGCGCTGCGGATCGACCACGTATTGACCGCTGCGAATGGCGTTTTGCAGTTCGCTGATGCGCGCGTCGCTGGCCGGAGGCGTGGCGCCCTGCGTGCTCGCAAGGTTGAGCATCTGCCCGGCCCCCGAGATGGAGACCTGTTCGGTAGCTGCCGCGCCCGACGGATTAACAGCCGGATTGGCAACAGAGCCCGCAACCGAGCCCGCGCGCCGCGAAGCCGCAGCCGAGCCGCTGGCTGCGGTCGAAGCGCTGGAAAGGGGGGAATTCTGGATGGGAATCATGGTGGCATTCTCTCCTGTTGGAGTGCTCAACGTCACGCTTTTGCCGGACTTTAGGGCAAGTGTGACTTTTTTGGCAATTCCCGCCGAATGCCCCCCCGAATGCCCCTTATCGCCCCCTTACGGCCCCCTTACGGCCCCAGCTCGGCGCGCACCAGCAGGTCGAGCTGCCGACGCATGTCTTCCTGCGCGCGGACGAATGTCGGCGTCTCCAGCCCGTTGCTCAGGGCGCTGATAAGGCGCTGGTAGGCCAAGTGCAGCGGCCCGCCTTCCAATCCCTCCACCTCGATGTAATGGTGCAAGGCGGTGGCGGCGCGCGCCGCGAACGGCAGCGCGTCGGGCCAGGGCGTCATATAGGCCAGCCGCTGCTCCCACAACAGATGGGCCGCATAGATGCCCAGGGCCGTGCGGGGATGATCGCGGTTGATCGTCAGATGAAATCCGCGCACCCAGTCCACCACCGCGTCGGCGGGCATGGGGCGAGCCAACCCGTAGCCCTGCCCGGAGTCGGCCTGCAGAATGATGGCTGCCTCCACCAGCCCGGCCGACTCCAGCCCTTCGACCACGACGGTGCTGCCCAGATCGTGCGCCAGCCGGGTGAGATGCTGGATGAAATCGAGCGCCCGGCGCGGCGCCTTGCTCAGCCCGCCCAGCAGGCCCTGGTCGATCTTCACTTCGTCGAACGGAAAGCTGTCGAGCCGCAGCAGCGAACTGTAGCCTGAGCCGAGATCGTCTTCGGCCAGACGCACACCGGTGGCGCGAAACCGCGCCAGCAGCGCGTCGCGCCGCTCCGAAATGTCGAGATCGCTGCTTTCCAGCAATTCCAGCGTGAAGTGGCGCGGATCGAGCGCATGGCTGCGCAGCAGTTGCTCCACCCGCTCCACATAACGCGGATCGCTCAGCGCCACGGGCGGCATGTTCACCGACACATCGAGGTCGATACCTTGCTGCGCCCAGCGCTGCCGGGCATGCAAGGCCTGCTCCAGGCCCAGACTGAACAGGCGCCACATATCGTGCGCGCCCAGCACAGGCAGAAACTCACCCGGCGTGATCAGCTCGCCGCCATCGCGCCGCTGCAGCCGCGCAAGCGCCTCGAATTTCTCGGGCCGACCCGTCTTGAGGTTGACCACGGGCTGATACCGCATCTGCAGGCCCGAATGATCGAGCAGATCGACATAGAACTGCCGCCGCGCGTAAGGCACCACGCCCGAAGGGCTATGCGCATAACGGGCAAACGCCAAACCCAGCAATTTTTGCAGATGCTCGACGAACACCCGGCGCGTCGAACTGGTGAAAAAGCCGGGATAGCTGCTGTAAAGATCCATCAGCGCAATGGGCTGGCCTGAGGCGTCGAGAATGGGAATGGACACGGCGCTGCGCGCGCCCATCTCATCCGCGACGTCCTTCCAGGGCAGGATCGCCGGATCGCAGGCATACGACGCGGTGTACTGCACCTCGCGGCTGCGCCAAGCGCGGCCCGAAACGCCCAACCCTTGCGCCGCATCGCCGCGCACCGTGATGAACGCGGCTTCGCCGGAGTCGATGCGGTCGAGGTAGCGCGACTTGAAGCGTCGGCCGAAAGCGTGCTCGAACTGAACCACGCCTGCCGCATCAGGTCGCCCAATCGCGCCCGCCAGCACACCCTCGATGTTTTCCAGCGCGCCGAGCACGGCGCGCAACAGATCGCTGAGAGTGTGCGCCGTGAGAATGGCCGCATCGATGCGAACCAGCGCCGCGTCGAACTGCCGGACGATGTCTTCGTGCCCCTCGATCTGCCACTGCAACTCATCCTGCAGCCGGGTGATGAAGTAGCGTAGCAAAGCCGCCCGCTCGGACGGCTCGACCCACGCCGCAAAGTGGCCGATCAGCAAGCGGGTGTACAGCCCGTAAGCCTCGACCAGCCAGGACGCATCGAGCCCGATGAGCGCGTGCACCCGCCCCACATGCCGCGCCACCCGCACCGAAGCTTCGCTGCTGCCGACAAACAGGCTACGCAGATGGCGCTCCTGGTTGCTGCGCAGGCGCGAAAACTCGGCCACCGACAACAACTTGAGCACGCGCGAAAACCGGGTCTGCTTGAGCAGCTCGTCGTAGAACTGCCGGATAAAAGCCTCGACCACGCCATTCAGATCGGGCTGCACTGCCGCGAGCAGCGCACGCAAGGCTGTCTGCTGCTCGGAGGGCGCTGGCGGCTCGGCTGAGATATTCAACTTTTCATACATGGGGCGCCATGCTATTGATCGAAGCCAAGGGCAGGCAAGCGAAACATTCGATCCTGTTGACCTGAAACAAGTACGCCTCGATTTCCATTGCCGCGCCGCCAAAGCGATTCAAGTTCCTGCCCCGCGTGCCGTTACTTCAAACGCAAGACAAAACCATTACGAGGCCCACCTTGAAATTCCTGGTTGTTGACGACTTTCCCACCATGCGCCGTATCGTGCGCGGCCTGCTGATGCAGACCGGCTATGTGACCGGCAATATCGACGAGGCGGAAAACGGCGAAGAAGCCTGGCGCCGGCTGCAGGCCGGCGGTATCGAGTTCGTCGTCACCGACTGGAATATGCCGGTGATGCAGGGCATCGACCTGCTCAAACACATCCGCGCCAGCGACAACCCCGCCATCCGCAGCCTGCCGGTGCTCATGGTCACAGCCGAAGCCAAGAAAGAAAACATCATCGCCGCCGCACAGGCGGGGGTGAACGGCTACATCGTCAAGCCCTTCACCGCACAGACGCTGAAAGAAAAGCTCGACGCCATCATGGCGCGGCTCAACGCGGCAGCGGGAGCGGCACAATGAGTCTCGAACACGCCGCCACCACGCAGACGCCGCAGCCCGCGGCCGCCTCCAGCGCGCTGCACAAGCTCACCGAGGCCGACGCCCTGCTGCACGAGGGCGTGCGCCGCATCATGGTCGCCTCCAGTGATCTGCCTGAAGCCAGCCATCCGCTCGAAGAAGCGCTGCGGCTGACCGAAACCCAGGCCATGTCCACGCTCGAAGCGGTGGAAAACGGCTTCTCCGAAATCGCCGCCATCCGCGCCACGCATGGCGGATTCATCGACGAACGTCTAGACCGTCTGGAACAACAGTTCCACACCATCCTCGCCAGCCAACAGGGGCAGGATCTCGCCGGGCAGCGGCTGAAAAAAACCATCCATCTGCTGCAGGCGGTGGAGCAGCGCATCCGTGCCGCCGTCGAACAACTCGGCCCGCACCTTGAATCGGCGGCCACTACCGAGGCGCCGGCCCCGGCGGCCGACAGCGCCGCGCCGCTCAACGGAGTTCCCGCCTACGCCGGGCCCTCCTTTGCCCAGGATGACGTGGACGCCCTGCTGCGCGACCTCGGCATCTGAAACCATCCGCCCCACCATCATGGACAACGACATCCTGCTGGAATTCCTCGCCGAATCGCGCGAACTGCTGAGCCAGGCCCAAGACCAGTTGCTGCGGCTGGAATCGCAGCCCGACGACAGCGACGCCCTCAGCGCCATTTTCCGTGCCTTCCACACCCTCAAAGGCGGCGCCGGTTTTCTCGAAGCGCAGAACATGGTGGACTGGTGCCACCATCTCGAAGACCTGTTCGACAAAATGCGCAGCGGCAAACTGCGCGCGACCGCGCCGATGATCGACGCCATCCTGCGCGCCACCGATGTCATCACCGCCATGCTCGATGACATGGCGCGCGGCGAAAATCCGCCCCCCGGCCCGGCCGCACTGGGCGCAGACATCCAGGCTTTCGCCCGTGGCGAAACGCCCGCGCTGCCTGAAGCGGCCAAGGAAGCGGCCAAGGAGGCGGCCAATGAAGCGCCCAAGTCGCCCCCCGCAGCCGAGACCGCGCGGGAAGGCCTCTGGGTCACGCAGACCGAACGCGACAGCGGCAGCACCGGGCTCTTTGCCGAACGCCGCACCGCCGGCGCCGAGCCCACTGCCCCCGCAGCCTCCGCAAACGGCGACTCCATCACCCAAGACGAATTCGAGCGTGTGCTCGACGACCTCTATGGCGCAGGCCAGGCGCCGGGCGCGGCGCCTGCTGTCGCCGTTGCGGCACCGACCAGCCGTACCGCCGACGAGATCACCCAGGACGAATTCGAACGTGTGCTCGACCAGATTCACGGCGCAGGCCACGCCCCGGGTCAGGCCAGCGCGCCAGCGCCTGAAGTCGCGCAAAAAGCCGCGCAAAAAGCTGAGCCTGCGGCACCAGCGGCACGCCCGGCCAATGGAAGCCCCGCCGAAGAAACCTCCATCCGCGTCGATTCCACCCGGATGGAGGTTTCTTC
>CALBRU010000197.1 GCA_937927695.1 uncultured Thiomonas sp.
TGTGCGTTCACCCAGCGCAGTTTGGCCTCGTCGAACTGCGCTGGCGAGCTGCCCAGGTGGTCGAGATCGAACCACTCCAGAAACTGCGCGCGTGAAAAAATCTCTGCATCGCCATGCGACCAACCCAGCCGCGCCAGATAGTTCACCACCGCATCGGGCAGATAGCCTTCGTCGCGGTACTGCAGCACGCTCTTGGCGCCATTGCGTTTGGAGAGTTTCTCGCCCTGCTCATTGAGCACGGTGGGCGGGTGGGCATAGCGCGGGGGTTTGGCGCCCAAGGCCTGGAAGATGTGCAATTGCCGCGGCGTGTTGTTGACGTGATCATCGCCCCGGATCACGTCGGTGATCTGCATGTCGATGTCGTCCACCACCACGCAGAAGTTGTAGGTCGGTGTGCCGTCGGGGCGGGCAACGACGAGATCGTCGAGTTCTTCGTTGCGAATCTCGACCCGGCCTTTGACAAAATCGTGCCAGGCCACGACGCCAGTGGTCGGCGTCTTGAAACGCCACACCGGCTGCACGCCTTCGGGAATCGGCGGAAGCACCTTGCCCGGCTCCGGGCGCCAGGTGCCGTCGTAGCGGGGCTTTTGCTTGGCGGCGAGTTGCTGCTCGCGCAGGGCATCGAGCTCGGCGGTGGACATATAGCAGGGATACACCATGCCAGACTGCCGCAATTGGTCGAGCACCTCGCGGTAACGCGGCATGCGCTGCATTTGATAGAACGGGCCTTCGTCGTAATCGAGCCCGAGCCAGTCCATCGCCTGCAGGATGACTTGCACGGCTTCTTCGGACGAACGTTCGGTATCCGTGTCTTCAATGCGCAGAATGAAGTCGCCGCCGTGGTGCCGCGCGAATGCCCACGGGTAAAGCGCCGATCGGATATTGCCCAGATGGATGAATCCGGTCGGGCTGGGGGCAAAACGGGTGCGGACGCGGTGCGGCTGGGTGGTCATCGTCGAATTCGGAGAGTAAAAAAACAGGACTATCAGAAAAAGCAAGAAGGCGCGCTCAGCTCAGGGTCTGCAGACCCCGGCTCAAATCGCGCTGAAGATCACCCACATCTTCCAACCCCACGGCCAGGCGGATCAACCCCTGGCCGATGCCTGCGGCCTGCCGCTGCGCTTCGCTCAGGCGGCCATGCGTGGTCGTCGCCGGGTGGGTGATGGTGGTCTTGGTGTCGCCAAGATTGGCGGTGATGGAGCAAATGTGGGTGTGGTCGATGAGGTGAAACGCCCGCGCCTTGGCCTGCTGCGCATCGTCGGCCTTGAGCTCGAACGACAGCACGGCGCCCCCGGTCTTTTGCTGACGCATGGCCAACGCATGCTGCGGATGGGTATCGAGGCCGGGATAGAACACGCGGCCGATAGCAGGCTGCGCTTGCAGCCATTGCGCCATTGCCAAGGCGGCTGCGCTGTGCGCCATCATGCGCACGCCCAGGGTTTCCATGCCCTTGAGCACCACCCAGGCATTGAAGGGCGAGAGCGACAGGCCGATGGTGCGCTGCACGGGCAGCAGCTTGTCGTGGATCGGCGCGGCTTTGCCGCACACCGCGCCTGCGATCACCCGCCCCTGTCCATCGAGGTATTTGGTGCCGGAATGAATCACCCAGTCGGCGCCGAAATCGAGGGGTCGCTGCAAGGCCGGTGAACAAAAGCAGTTGTCCACCACCAGTTGGGCGCCGGCGTCGTGCGCCAGATCGGCCAGCGCGGCGATGTCGCAGACCTCGGTCAGCGGGTTGGACGGCGTTTCGGCAAACAGCAGCCGGGTATTGGGCCGCAGAGCCGCCGCCCATTGCGTCACGTCGGTTTGCGAAACAAACGTCGTCTCCACGCCGAAGCGGGCCAGTTCGCGGCCGAACAGATTGATCGTGGAGCCGAACACCCCTTGTGAGCAGATCACATGATCGCCCGCCTTGAGCAGCGCCATCGCCAGCAGCAGAATGGCGGCCATGCCACTGCCCGTGGCCATGCAGCC
>CALBRU010000198.1 GCA_937927695.1 uncultured Thiomonas sp.
GCATGCCGCAGGCCAGCGCCGCGGTCAGCTCAGAGGGCTGGCGCTGCTGGGCATTTCCTGGCCCATGCGGGTGTCGCGCAAGTTGCTGGCGCAGGCCGAGGAGGCGCCGCAAGAGGCCATCGACAACGTGGTGAAATGGTCTTACGCCCAGGCCGAGCCGCTCACCCCCGCGCCGGGTTTTCAGTCGCCGCAGGCCTACCGCGAGCTGTTGCTGCGGCAGCAGACCCATTGGGCCGAGGGCAGTCTGCTGGCCTCCGACCTCGCCGCCTGCGACCGTTATTCGGCGGGCGAGGCGGCGGCGCGCTCATGGGGCGGGCCGACGCTGTTTCTGCTCGGCGAGCACGACCGCATGACGCCGCCCGCGCAGGCCGAAGGCCTGCGCGCGGCGTTGCCGCGCCAGCGTTTGGTGATGCTCGAATGCGGTCACAACCTCATGGCCGAAGCGCCGCACGCCGTGGCCCACGCGCTGGCTGACTGGATGGAGCGCGAACTCGGCATGGCGGTGTGAGGCGACGAGACGACTCGGTCGCAGGCGCCCAAGCGCAGCCGCGCCGTGCCGCACCACACGGTGAGCACCACCCGGCCTGAGCCGCGCACCGTGTAGCCGTCTCCAGCGTGCAAAAACACGTCGTCCGGCTGGCCTTCTTCGGTGAGCCAGACGCGCACCGGGCCGGGCTGTGATACCGGCGTCTGAGCCGACTCCAGCCGCACGCTTTGCCCTGCGGCATGGCGCAGCGTCAGCGAATCGCCGAGCTGCAACTCGATCCAGTCGCGCTGGATGGATACTTCGGTCTGCGGCATGATGACCTCCCGTTAGCATGTCAAAAAAGCATGAAGACGGAGAGCGTCGATTGGCTTTCGGTTTGCTCTCGACCTTCAGTGTGATTGAAGTCTAGGCGGTTGACCGGCCTGTAAAAAGCGCAAATACGGAAGGTTCATCATGCGAAAAATGGATGATGGCACGCAACGCCAAGCCGCCGCTTCGGCCGCGCCGACGCCGCGCAGTCGTCAGGTCGATGCGGGCAATCTGCGCGGCTTCGAGGCGGCGGCGCGGCTGGGCAGCTTTACCGCCGCGGCCGATGCCCTGGCGCTGACGCAGTCCGCGCTCAGCCGCCAGATACAGACTCTGGAAGCCAGCGTCGGCGTGCCGCTGTTCGTGCGCGAAGGGCCGCGCGTGCGGCTGTCACCCGCTGGCGAGCAGTTCGCGGTGGTGGTGCGGCAGGCGCTGCAGCAACTCGACACTGCGGTGGAGGGGCTGCGCGCCAGCCAGGGGCGGCCGCGGGTGCAGATCACCACCTTTGCCTCGCTCGCCAGCCAGTGGCTCATTCCCCGGTTGGGAGAATTCCAGACCGCCTATCCCGACATCGACATCGCGGTCGAAACCTTCGACAACCTCAGCGATCTGGAAGCCGGCGGGCTGGACATCGCCATCCGCCGTCTGCGCAGCGACAACCCGCTGGCCCACGCGCAGCACACCGCTTTTCTGTTCGGCGAGGAAATCACGCCGGTGTGCAGCCCCGCGCTGGCGCAGACCGGCCGTGTCCCCGGCACTCTGGACGATCTGCCCCGCTGCGTGTGGATCGACGATGTGCGCATTCACAGCGCGCCGCCCATCGCCCGCGCCAATCTGCAGGCGCTGTCGTGGGGCGGCTGGTATGCGGGGCTGGGCCTGCCGCAGCCCGAACCGCAGCGCTGGCTGCGGTTCAACTACACCTATCAGGTCATTCAGGCCGCGGTGGCCGGGCAGGGTGTGGCGATGGGGCAGATCGGCCTGATCCGCGATCTGCTGGCAGCGGGCACGCTGATCGCCCCGGTGGGGCGGCGCGTCGATGCCGGCTACGGCTATTACCTGGCGGTACGTTCCGGCGCGCAGCAGCGCCCCGAAGTGGCGGCGATGCTGGACTGGCTGCAGCAGCAGTTCGCGGCGTGGTGCGGGATCGATATCGGATGAAGGCCCGATGAATTCAGTGCGCCGCCTGGTGCAAGGGGTGGCGCAGACGCTGCAGTGCGCGCAAGGAAGCGGCCTTGGCGCCGTCCACCCAGGCGCTTTCACCCACCGGCTTGGGGTTTTGCAGGCCGATGCGACGCAGGCGGGCGTTGAACTGATGCGCGGCAGTGAGACGGTCGGACTGGCGGGTGCGGAAGGTGAAGGCCAGCGAGATGGACAGGTTGGAATGCGTCCACACCCGATGCGGCGCGATGAAAGGGTGATGCAAGCCCAGCCCGGGCCGCAGCGAGAAGTGCAGGGCGCGTTGCTCGAACTCCGGCTTGTACGGTGGCCGTGTGCCCTCATAGGCCAGCAGCCGGTCTTTCTGCGCCGGGCTCATGATGAGCGGGTCGGTCTGGCTCCATAGATCGGCGGTCTTTTCGCCGCGAATCTGCAGCAGAAAGTTCATCTCCCGATCCATGTGATAGGGCGTGACGGCGCCTTGCGCCGAGATGAACACATAGGTCGAATACCAGGTGATGTGCGGGTCGAGCGGGTGCGTGTGCGCGATGATCTCCGCCAGCAAGCTCTCGATCTGCGGCCGGTAGATCGCATCCTGCTCGGGGTTGTTGGTGCAGATATAGCCGTGCAAGGGCTCGAAGTGCGTCAGCAGGTGGTCGAGTGTCAGCTCCGTATCGGTGCGGACAAAAGAGGCATCGAAGTCGGCATCGGGCGCAATGTCGCCGCGGCGGAACAACACCTTGTTGGCCGGATGGCGGCGTGCCAGTTCGAACAAAGGATCTATCTCGAAAAGCGGATGCTGGTTGAGCCGATGCTGCATCAGAAAAGGGTGGCGGTTGTAATGGCTTTGCATTCGGGCCGGGTCGAACTGCATCCAGCCCTCGCTGTCTTGTTGCCCACGCTGCAGCAGGCGGGCGTACTGCTCGGCACTGACGAATTCACCCAGCATGTGAGCCTCCCGGTAATGGATAAAGTGTTTCTCGCACTTTACAAACGCACTGGGGCGTTTGTCCATCCAGGGCGCCGAGAGGGGGCTCTGGCTCAATCAGGCGGCGGCGTCTGCGCGTGGCGCAGGCGTCGCAAGGCCATGCGTGCGGGGTCGAGGGCGTCGGCCAGATCGGTTTCGAGGGGCAGCGGAGTGCCTTCGATCTGGGCCAGCAGGGTTTCGGCCAGCAACGGGGCGAGGGTGAGGCCGCGCGAGCCCATTCCCGCGCACACGGCCACGCCCGGCAGGCGGGGGAGTTCGTGCAACTGCTTGCCCGCTGCGCGCTGGGGGCTGGCCGGCAGCGGCGCGAGGTCCGCGCGCAGGCCGCAGTAGGGCTGGCGGTCTGCGCTGGCCGCCCGGATGCC
>CALBRU010000199.1 GCA_937927695.1 uncultured Thiomonas sp.
TGCCGTTCTTGACCTTCAGCGCGCGGGTGCGCTCGACCAACCGGGGCATGATCCTGTCGGCCACATCACCCACCAGCACGCCTACCGAGATGGCCATGCAGCGTTCGCCCGCCGAGCCGAAGGCGCTGCCGATGAGCGCATCCACGACCTGATCGAGGTCGGCGTCGGGCATCACCACCATGTGGTTCTTGGCGCCGCCCAGCGCCTGCACGCGCTTGCCTTGGCGTGCGGCTTCCTGAGCAATGTGATGGGCCACCGGGGTCGAGCCGACAAAGCTGATGGCCTTGACATCCGGGTTCGCCAGCAGGGCGTCCACTGCCACTTTGTCGCCTTGCACGACGTTGAACACGCCGTCGGGCAGGCCGGCTAGTCTGAGCAACTCGGCCATGAGCAGGCTGGGAGACGGATCGAGCGGACTGGGCTTGAGCACGAAGGTATTGCCCGCCGCGATGGCCACCGGGAACATCCACATCGGCACCATGCAGGGGAAGTTGAACGGCGTCACGCCGGCCACCACACCCAGCGGCTGGCGCAGCGTCCAGTTGTCGATGCCGGTGGAGACCTGCTCGGTGTAGTCACCCTTGAGCAGTTGGGGAATGCCGCAGGCAAACTCCACGATTTCGATACCGCGCGTGACCTCGCCCTGCGCGTCGGTGAACACCTTGCCATGCTCGGCGGTGACCATGGCGGCCAGGATGTCGCGGTGCTGGTTGAGCAGGTCGAGAAACTTGAACATCACCCGGGCGCGGCGCACAGGCGGCATGTCGGCCCATTTCGGAAACGCGGCGTGTGCTGCGGCGACGGCGGCATCCACCTGGGCCGCGTCGGCCAGTTCAACCTGACGCGATACAGCACCCGTGGCCGGGTTGAAGATGGCCTGCTTGCGCGCGCCTTCTGCCGAGACGATGCGGCCAGCGATGAAATGCGCCACATCGGCGGCGCCAGTGAACGGGTGGGGTGCGCCCATGAGCGAGTCTCCTGTGAACGGGAAATGAGGGAATGCAATCCAGTCTAGGAGCCGCCAGCCCCTTTGCATAGCGATCTAAACTGACAACATTGTTTTGAAAAACAAACAATTACCTCTCGGGAGATCGCTATGTCCATCGTTTCGCCCCCGCGTGACGACTTGCTCTGGCAGCAAGTGCACTGGCTGGGCGCCATTGCCGCTCAGGGCAGCCTGACGGCTGCAGCACAGCGTCTTGGGGTATCCAAGGCGGCGGTAAGTCAACAGCTTGCGGCACTGGAGCGCCGTATCGGCGTGCCGCTGGTGCGCCGAACCACGCGCACCCTGCGTCTGACCGAGGCCGGGCAGCGACTGGTGGACGAGACGGCGCCCGCATTCGCCCAGATCGTGCGCAGCGTGGGGGCGGTGCACGATCTGGCGCAAACGCCGCGGGGTCTGGTGCGCGTGACCGCGCCCGTTGCCTTGGGACGCCAGCATGTGGCGCCGCACTTGTTGAGCTTTCTGCGCAAGTATTCCGATATCCAGGTGGAGCTGGAGTTGTCAGACCGGCTGAGCAATCTGCCCCAGGAAGGCTTCGATCTGGCCGTGCGCCATGTGGCCGCGCCGCCCGAAAACCATGTGGCCTGGAAACTCTGCGACACGCGCTCGCTGCTGGTGGCCAGTGCCGCGTATCTGCGTCGGCATGGTCAGCCGCAACATCCAGCAGAACTCGCGCAGCATGCCTGTCTGACCTATTTGCGGCCCGGAGCGGCGGTGTGGATGTTCGAGCAGCCAAACGCCAAAGACGCGGAGCCCCAGCGCGTGCGTGTGACCGTGCAGGGGCCGCTGCGCGCCAATACCAGCGAAGTGCTGCGCGAGGCGGCGCGCGCCGGCCTGGGCATCACTCTGGCACCCGACTTCAGTCTCGATCTGGGCGGGCGCTCATCCACGCTGCGAGC
>CALBRU010000200.1 GCA_937927695.1 uncultured Thiomonas sp.
TCGGTTGCCGTCTCTTGGGATGCCTGTTCACACTTTTTCGGTGTACCTAGTCTATGAATCCTTTGCAAACCCTGATTGATCGTGCCAGCGCCGAGTTTTCGCAAGCGACGGACTCCGCCTCGCTGGAAAACGCCAAGGCGCGCTATCTGGGAAAGACCGGCCTGATCACCATCGAGATGAAAGCTTTGGCGACTCTCCCGGTCGAGGAAAAGCGGGCGCGGGGCGCCGAGATCAATCTTGCCAAGCAGGCTATTGAGCAGGCCTTGCAACTGCGGCGCGAGGCGATCGAGCAAACGGCGCTACAGGCTCAACTGCAGGCGCAGGCGATTGACGTGACCTTGCCGGGGCGCGCTGGAAATCAAGGAGGCTTGCACCCGCTGACGCGTAGCTGGATGCGAATGGAGCAGATTTTCCGCTCCATGGGTTTCGACGTGGCTGACGGCCCGGAAATCGAAGACGACTGGACCAATTTCACCGCGCTGAATTCTCCGCAAAACCACCCCGCGCGCTCGATGCAAGACACTTTCTACGTTGACGCCAAGGATGTGCACGGCCAACCGTTGCTGCTGCGAACGCATACCTCTCCGATGCAGGTTCGCCATGCCCGAGCCCACGTGCAGCGGTATGCAGGAGCCGCCGAAATGCCGCCGATCAAGGTGATTGCGCCGGGACGCACTTATCGTGTGGACAGCGACGCAACGCATTCCCCGATGTTTCATCAATTTGAAGGGCTATGGATCGACCAGAATGTCTCAATGGCCGATCTCAAGGGCACTTTTACTAGTTTTCTCAAGGCATTCTTCGAGCGCGACGATATTCTGGTGCGTTTTCGCCCCTCGTACTTTCCTTTCACGGAGCCGTCCGCCGAGATCGACATGATGTTCGAGAGCGGGCCGCTCAAAGGCCGCTGGCTGGAGCTTGCAGGTTCCGGACAAGTGCATCCCACGGTTGTGCGCAATTTCGGGCTCGACCCCGAGCGGTTCATCGGTTTCGCGTTTGGCAGCGGTCTGGATCGCATCACTATGCTGCGTTACGGCATCTCGGATTTGCGGCTGTTTTACGAAAACGATCTGCGCTTTCTCCAGCAGTTCGCCTAACCTAGTCGCCACCCCTCGTTTTTACTTTGCGGCCCGACCGCTGAGCTGAACTTTTCAAAGAGCTGATCATGCAGTTTCCCGAATCCTGGTTGCGCCAGTTTTGCAATCCCGACCTCTCGACCGAAGCGCTGGCCGATACCCTGACCATGGCGGGTCTGGAAGTGGAGGAGGTGCAAGCTGCGGCACCCGCTTTTTCGGGGGTTGTGGTGGGGCTGGTGCGTGATGTGCAGCCTCATCCCAATGCCGACAAACTTCGTGTTTGCCAGGTGGATGTCGGCACTGCTCAATTGCTGCAAATTGTCTGCGGCGCGCCCAATGTGGCCGTCGGCATGGCCGCGCCTTGCGCGCTGGTGGGGGCCGAGTTGCCGCCGCAGCAAGAGGGGCAGGGCGCGTTCCGGATCGGGCCGGCCAAGATGCGTGGTGTGGATTCGCAGGGCATGCTGTGCTCCGCGCGGGAGCTGGGCCTGTCGGCCGATCATGTCGGTTTGCTGGCGCTTCAGGGAGCGCCGCAGCCCGGGGTGGATTTGCGCGAATGGCTCTCGCTCGACGAAGCGGTGTTCACCATCAAGCTCACGCCGAATCTGGGGCATTGCCTGAGCATCATCGGCGTTGCCCGTGAGGTGTCTGCGGTCACGGGTGCGGTATTCCACAAGCCGACATTCAAGCCTGTCGAGCCGACGCTGCCAGATCGCTTGCCGGTGAGCATTGAAGCGACCGATCTCTGCGGGCGGTTTTCCGGCCGCATCATCCGCGGGGTGAATGCTCGGGCCGAAACGCCGCAATGGATGAAGACGCGGCTGGAACGCAGCGGACAGCGAAGCATTTCGGCTCTGGTCGACATTTCCAACTATGTGATGCTGGAACTGGGTCGCCCGAGTCACGTGTTCGATCTGGGCAAGATTCGCGGCGGATTGACCGTGCGCTGGGCGCGCGAAGGCGAGCAGCTTGAATTGCTCAACGGGCAGACCGTCTCCCTGAGCGCCGACATGGGGGTGATTGCCGCCGAAAACGGCGTGGAATCTCTTGCCGGCATCATGGGTGGCGAGTCCACCGCCGTCACCTTGGACACTACGGACATCTACCTTGAGGCCGCATTCTGGTGGCCGGACGCCATTCGTGGCCGCGCCCGCCGTCTGAACTTTTCTACCGATGCGGCCGCCCGCTTCGAGCGCGGGGTCGACTACGCGACCACCGCCCTGCATCTCGATGCCATCACCGCGCTGATTCTGGACATCTGCGGCGGACAAGCGGGTCCGGCCGACGATCAGATCACGCAACTGCCGCAACGCAAGCCAGTGCGGATGCGGGTGGCGCGGTGCGAGAAAGTCATCGGTATTCCTATAGGCTCAGACCGTATGGGCGAGATTTTTTCGCGGCTCGGGCTTCAGGCCGAACTCGACCGCAACAGCGGTGAACCGGCCTGGATCGTGACACCAGGCGCTGAACGGTTCGATCTGGAGATTGAAGAAGATCTGATCGAAGAAGTCGCACGCATTCACGGCTATCAGCACATTCCGACCCAGGCGCCGGTGGCGCGCCTGCATCCGCTGCTGGTGCCCGAGGGCCAGCGCAGTTTGCACAGCCTACGTCTGAAAGCTGCGGCCTTGGGCTATCAAGAGACCCTCAATTTCTCTTTTGTGGATGCGCAATGGGAGCAGGATTTCGCAGGTCAGGCTGACCCCATCCGCCTGCTCAATCCCATCGCGTCGCAGATGTCGGTGATGCGCTCCACGCTCATCGGCTCGCTGATCAAGGTGCTGGCAGACAACCTCAACCATCGTGCCAAGAGGGTGCGTTTGTTTGAACTGGGGCGCGTGTTTGCGCGCGATGCGCAGGCCGAGAACGGGCCGATGCAGGTTGCGGGTATTCGCCAGCCGATGCGCCTGGCGGGTCTGGCCTACGGCTCGGTGGTTCCCGTGCAATGGGCCGAGCCGGAACGCCGGGTCGATTTCTACGATGTGAAGGC
>CALBRU010000201.1 GCA_937927695.1 uncultured Thiomonas sp.
AACATGAACAGGTCCGACAAGGGCGTGGTGATCGGGGCGAGTCCGCCCATCGCCGAGGCCGGCAGATCGCCACGCACATTGGCCAGCGCCTCGCCGACCTGCTGCCGTGCCCAGTACACATCGGTGCCCTCCAGGAAGTCCACCGTGATGTCGGCGATGCCGTACTTCGAAGTCGCGCGCACGATGCGCTTGTTGGCAATGCCCAGCACCTCCTGCTCGATCGGCAGCACCACGCGGGTCTCCACCTCTTCCGGGGTCATTCCCGGCACTTTCATGATGATCTTGACCTGCGGTGAAGACACGTCGGGGAAGGCGTCGATCGGCAGTGACTGCCAGGCGAAAATACCGCCCACCACCAGCGCCAGCATGGCGCCGAGGGTCAGCAGGCGTTGGCGCAAGGCGCCATGCGTGAGAAACATCAAATTCATGGCGCCACCTCGCCAGCGGCTGCCTTGATCGCCACCACGCCGGTGGCTGCCACCTTGTCGCCAGCCTTCAGCGGGCCGCTGACCATCACCGCATCATTCAGGCGACCGGCCACGGTGACGGGCACGATGCGGAAACCCTCTTTCGTCACCGTGAGCACGACATCGCGGCCATTGATCTGCGTCACCGCGGCGGGCGGCACGCGCCACACGCCGGCCTGCGTCGGCAGGCTCAATCGCGCCTGAACCACGGCGCCCGCTTGCAGACTGCCGGAGTGGGTAACGCGCACGCGAATCAGCACGCTCTGCCCCGCGTTCAGCGCGGTGGACTTGGCCTGCACCACCCCTTGCGCCTGCAGTGCGGGCACCTCCACTTCGGCGCCCGCCTGAATGGCGCTCGCCTGCTGTGGGCTGGCTTCTATTTCCAGCCACAACTGGCCTTGCTGCGCAATGCGGAACAGTGGCGCGGCCATATCGACCCGCTGGCCTGGCAAGGCGGTGGTTTCGGTGATGACCCCGGCGATGGGGGCGCGCAAGATGGCCACGCCGTTGAGCGCAGCGCCGCCTGCGGCCAGCTTGAGCGCCAGATTGCGCTCGGCCAGCATGGCTTGCGCCTCGCGGCTTTGCGCGCGGGCCGCCTCGAGCCGGGCGCCGGGCACGATGCCCTCGTTCACCAGCGTGGTGTCGCGCTGCAACTGGCGCTGTGCCAGGTCGTATCGGCTTTGCGCCTCGCTGCGCTCGCGTTGCAACTGGGCAATTTGCGGGCTGCTGAGCTCGGCCAGCGCCTGGCCGCTTTTCACCGTATCACCCGGGTTGACCAGCAGGCGGGTGATCATTCCGGCGGCAGGAGCAGAGACAACAGCCTGCTGCGACAGCGGCACGGCTACGCGGGCGGGTAGGTCGATTTGCGCGGCCGTGGCGGCCTGCACCGTGGCAAGCCGCACGCCGAGCGCGGTCTGCTGGTCGGCCGTCATGGCGATGACGCCGGGCGAGGCGGGCTGTGCGGCGGCAGGCAGGGAAACGAGTGCCAGGCTCAACAGGCTGGCGGACACTGCGCACACCAGCGGGCTGCGCGACAAAAAGAATTGGGGCATCTTGCATCCCGGCCATGCGCCGGGCTCCATCTGGGACTGAGTAGCATCTTGCGCGTGACAGGTTGCACCTGTGTTTCACGCGTGTTGCGGCAGAAAATCAGACCAGAAAGGAGGGCGGGGCCTGGCCGGGAGGCGGTAGGCCGTGGTGGACGCGCGGGAGCGCGTCGTCAGAGATTTGCGGCCAAGAGATGAGCGCGGTTGCGGCCAAAGTGTGTTGTGACGCGTAAGCAAACGTCGGCAGCACAACTTCAGTGTCGATCACTACGCTGGCCAGGCGGATCTGGGAAAGCCGGGATTGGGTGATGGCCGAGGCCAGTTCCACATCGCTGGGCTCGGGGGTCTGCAGCGCAAAGCCCGACGGCTGCGCCGTGTGCTGAGGGTGGCTGGCAAGGCAGGCCAGGCCGTCGGGACTTGATTGCAAACTGAATTGCGGGCTGGCCTGCACTTGCGCTGCGGCCGTCAGCGCATGGATGTGCCAGCCGCTTTGCACCGGCTGGCCCAGATGCCCATGAATGAATGGCGCCAACCCAAGCAGCAGCACCAGCATGGAGAACCAGGCTGTGCGCAGAGTGGAGAGGGCTTTGGACATGGGCAAAATATGTAAATTTGTAACAACTATAACCAGACCCACAAAAACCCGTGCGGATGGGGGATTTTTGGGGGCTAGGCATCCAGCGGGTGCGCCATGTCGGGCTCAGGCGCAGACGACGATCCTGTCATTTTTAGAATGCTCCGATGACTGCCGCGCGCAAGCCCTCGAAGCAAGACCCCTTTGCCGATCCGCCGCAGCGGCGAAGCGCGCCTCGCAAAGACCCGGCGGACAAGGCCAAACCGGCACGGCCCACGCCGCTCGCCCGGCTGGGTCTGCACACCGACTGGGACATTGCGCTGCATCTGCCACTGCGCTATGAGGACGAAACGCGGCTCACGCCGCTGAGCGCGCTGCGCGACGGTGAGCTTGTCACCACGGATGCCGTGGTGACCCTGGCGCAGGTGCAGGGCCGCGCGCCGCGTCGGCAGTTGCTGGTGCGGCTGCAAGACCCGGAAGCGGGCGACGCCATCCTCACCCTGCGGCTGTTCCATTTCTACCCCAATCAGCTCAAAACTTTGCAGCCCGGGGTGCGGCTGCGGGTGCATGGGCAGGTGCGGCAGGGCTTGTTCGGCTGGGAGATGGTGCATCCGACCTGGAAGCTGGTGGACGCCAACGCACCCCTGCCGAGCACGCTCACTCCGGTCTATCCCACCACGGCCGGCGTGCCGCAAAGTTATTTGCGCAAGGCCGTGGCTGGGGCGCTCAAGCGGCTGGTTTGGCGCGACACCGTGCCGCAGGAGGAGCTGACACGCCATCATCTGCCCGATCTGCCTTCGAGTCTGCGCACCCTGCATGCCCCGCCGGCCGCGGCCTTGCCCGCGCTGGAAGCGGGCGCGCATCCGGCGCAACGGCGGCTGAAGTTTGACGAATTGCTGGCGCAGCAACTGGCCCAGCAGCAGGCCCGAGCGCAGCGACAACGGTGGAAGGCGCCGGCGCTGCCCGCCGCGCTAGAGGCGCACAGCCTCCCGGCGCAGCTGCGCAGGGCCATTGCCTTCACCCTCACGGCAGCTCAGGAGCGCTGCGTGGCCGAAATCGCCGCCGACCTGGCGCAGACCGCGCCGATGCACCGGCTGCTGCAGGGCGACGTGGGCAGCGGCAAAACCGTAGTGGCCGCGCTGGCGGCAGCGCAGGCTGTGGCGGCCGGCTGGCAGTGCGCACTCATGGCGCCCACCGAAATTCTCGCGGCGCAACACGCGCGCAAGCTCGCCGATTGGCTGGAGCCGCTGGGCGTGGGCGTCGCCTGGCTTTCGGGCAGCCAGACGAAAAAAGAGCGCGAGGTGGCGCTGCAGCGCGTGGCCAGCGGACAGGCGCAGCTCGTGCTGGGCACCCACGCCGTCATTCAGGCGCAGGTGCGTTTTGCCCGCCTGGGGCTGGCGATCGTGGACGAGCAGCACCGTTTCGGCGTGGCGCAGCGCCTGGCCCTGCGCGACAGCCTGCGCGCGGGGACGCAGGGCAGCGGCCTGCAGCCGCATCTGCTGATGATGAGCGCCACGCCGATTCCGCGCACCCTGGCGATGGCGCTGTTCGGCGATCTGGACGTGTCCACCATCGATGTCTTGCCGCCCGGACGAACGCCGGTGCGCACCAGCGTGGTCAGCGCCGACCGGCGCGACGAACTCATCAATCGGGTCGGCGCGTTGACCGCGCAGGGGCGGCAGGCCTATTGGGTTTGCCCTCTCGTTGAGGAAAGCGAGACGCTCGATTTGCAAAACGCCGTGGCCACCCATGCCGAACTCAGCGCCGCGCTGGCGACGATGCCTGGCCGGGATGCGGTGCAAGTCGGCCTGCTGCACGGTCGCATGAAGGCGCAGGAAAAGCGCGCCATCATGCAGGCGTTTAGTGCGGGCGACATCGGTCTGCTCGTCGCCACCACCGTCATCGAGGTGGGGGTGGACGTGCCCAACGCCAGCCTCATGGTGATCGAACATGCCGAGCGCTTCGGGCTGTCGCAGTTGCACCAGTTGCGCGGGCGGGTGGGGCGGGGTGCGGCGCAGTCGGATTGCGTGCTGCTGTTCACCTCGCCGCTGTCGCCCACGGCGCGCGAGCGCTTGGGGGCCATGCGCGAACTCACCGACGGCTTCGCTCTGGCGCAGAAAGACCTGGAACTGCGCGGGCCGGGCGAACTGCTGGGCCTGCGGCAGTCGGGCGTGCCCGGCCTGCGCTACGCCGATCTGGCGCAAGACATCGATCTGCTCGAAGCCGCCCGCGACACCGCGCTACGTCTGCTGGTCGCCGCGCCCGAAGCCGCCCGGCAACACGCCGCCCGCTGGCTGGGCGAAGGGTTCGACTGGCTGAGCGCGTAAGCCACGCGCGACGGGCGTTTGCATTGATTAACACAATCTGGCGGCGTTTCTGTTTTAATTCTTTCTATGACTCTGACCGAATTACGCTATATCGTCGCCGTCGCTCGCGAGCGGCATTTTGGCCGGGCTGCCGAGGCCTGTTTCGTCAGCCAGCCCACCTTGTCGGTCGCCATCAAAAAGCTCGAAGAAGAACTCGATGTGCGTCTGTTCGAGCGCGGCGGCAATGAGGTGAGCATCACGCCCATCGGCGCGGAAATCGTCGAGCAGGCGCAGCGCGTCATCGAGCAGGCAGCGGCTATCAAAGAGATCGCCAAGCGCGGCAAAGATCCACTGGCCGGGCCGCTGCGGCTGGGGGTGATCTACACCATTGCGCCCTATCTGCTGCCCGAGCTGGTGCGCAACGTCATCAAGCGCAGCCCGCAGATGCCGCTGATGCTGCAGGAAAACTTCACCACCCGCCTGCTGGAAATGTTGCGCACCGGCGAGCTGGATGCGGCCATTCTGGCCGAGCCCTTTCCCGACCAGGGGCTGGCGGTTACGCCGCTGTATGACGAGCCTTTCCTCGTGGCCGTGCCGCGCACCCATGCGATGGCGACGTGCAAGGAGCTGAGCGCCGAAGCGATCAAGGACGAGACCATGCTGCTGCTGGGCACGGGGCATTGCTTTCGCGACCATGTGCTCGAAGTCTGCCCGGAATTCGCCCGGTTTTCGCCCAGTTCGGAAGGCATCCGCAAGAGTTTCGAGGGCTCGTCGCTGGAAACCATCAAGCAGATGGTGGCCTCGGGCATGGGCATCACCGTGGTGCCCAAGCTGTCGGTGCCCAGGCAGGATGTGACGCATGCGGCCGATCCGAGCACCGATCACGTTTGTTATGTGCCGTTTTCCGATCCGCCGCCCACGCGCCGCGTGGTGCTGGTGTGGCGTAAGAGCTTTACCCGGCATGAGGCCATCGCCGCGCTGCGGCAGTCCGTCATGGCCTGTGATCTGCGGGGCGTCACTTTGCTGATGCCCTGAAGGCGCCTAAAAGGGCGGATTCAGGGGCTGCGACTCAGGCCTGCGTGTGCACGTCGTGGGTGACGAAGCCCTGCTCGGCGCTGGGCAGAGCGAACCAGTCCGGGTGGTCGAGGGTGCGGTGCATGTCGTCGAGGCCGCTTTGCCAGTGGGAGCGCATTTCGGAGCGGCCGAAGGCGTAGTCCTTGCCCTGGCCGTCGAAGGCTTTGTCGCGGTAGATCAGGTGGATGACGTTGTAGCGTTTGTCCTGTGCCATTTCCTGCACCTGCTCGCACAACGCGTCGCGTTTGTCGAGCGGAATGCGCTGCAGCAGATCGCGCAGAATGCGGCGCTGCTGCTGCGCCCGCTGCAGGGTGGAGGTGATGATGCGCGTGCGGCTGGAAAACTGGATGTCTTTCTGCCGCTCGGCCACGTCGAGCAGGGTTTTGGGCACCTCGCCCGCCGCGCTCCACAGATCGACCTGGAACACCAGGGTGTGGTGGCTGGGATGGCCGCCCAGCACCTGCGACAAGGGCGTGTTCGACACCAGCCCGCCGTCCCAGTAGAACTCGCCGTCGATCTCCACCGCCGGAAAACCCGGCGGCAGCGCGCCCGAGGCCATGATGTGCTCGGGGCCGAGCCGCATCTCGGCGCTGTCGAACACGACTTGATTGCCGTTGCGCACATTCACCGCGCCTACGCTGATGCGGGTTTCGCCGCTGTTGAGCCGGTCGAAATCGACCAGCTTTTCCAGCGTGTCGCGCAGCGGCGCGGTGTCGTAAAAACTGGCTTGTGCCGGACTGTTGCCGCCTAGCGGCCAGCGCGGCAGAAAAAAGCCCCGCTGACCCTCGAGTATGGCGCGCAGCCCCTGCATGACAGCAAACTGGGCTTGCAGAGACTCGGGAATCCAGGCTAGCGCCGCGCCGTGTTCCCAGGGCAGAGTGGGCAGCAGCGGCTGTTGAGTGACGGTTTCCCAAAACGTGCGCAGGGCGGCTGCGCGTTGGCCCGGCGGGTTACCCGCAATCAGCGCCGCATTGATGGAGCCGATGGAAATACCGGCCACCCAGTGCGGATGCACGCCGCAGTCTTCCAACGCCTCCACCACGCCGCACTGGTAGGCGCCCAGCGCCCCGCCGCCTTGCAACACCAAGGCGATGCGGTCGTAATGCCGCACCTGCGCCAACACGGCATCAGCGCGGCAGGACGGCGCGGGCTCGGCGGGCTTTGCCTGAGTTTGGGTGCGCTGTGCGCGGCGGCTGGATGCGGTCGTCATGACTTGCGCCTTTTAGTTCATGCACCAGCCGTGGCTGGCGACGATGGACTGGCCGGTGAGCGCGGCCGTGGGGAAGGCGGCGAGAAACAGCGCGAGATTGGCGATATCGGCGGTGGTGGTGAACTCGCCATCAACGGTGTCTTTCAGCATCACGTTTTTAATCACCTCGTCTTCGCTGAGGTGCAGTTCTTTGGCCTGCTCGGGAATCTGCTTTTCCACCAGCGGGGTACGCACAAAGCCCGGGCAGATGACGTGCGAGCGCACGCCCTTGGGCCCGCCTTCCTTGGCCAGCACCCGTGCCAGCCCCAGCAGGCCGTGCTTGGCGGTGACGTAGGCGCTCTTGAGCTTGCTGGCCTCGTGCGAATGCACCGAGCCCATGTAAATCACCACGCCGCCTTTCTTGGCATACATGCCCGGCAGCACCGCCTTGGTGGTGAGAAAGGCGCCGTCGAGGTGGATGGCGAGCAGCTTTTTCCAGTCGGCAAACGCAAAGTCTTCGATCGGGTTGACGATCTGGATGCCGGCGTTGGACACCAGAATGTCCACCGGGCCGAAGGCCTTGGCCACCGCTGCGCAGCCCGCGTTGACCTGCGCCTCGTCGGTCACGTTCATCGCCACACCCATGGCCTTGCCGCCGGCCTTGTTGATGGCTTCGGCAGTGGCGTTGGCGGCGTCGAGGTTCAGGTCGGCGATGGCGACTTTGGCCCCGGCCTTGGCATAGGTTTGGGCAATTTCTTTGCCGATGCCGCTGGCGGCGCCGGTGATGATGGCGGTTTTGTCCTTGAGGCTGAGTTGCATGGTCATGGGGGGTCTCCTGGTGGAAAGTAGGAAAGCAAGCGGGTTAGCGAGCCGATTGAAACGCAATTGCTGCAACGCGGCAAGCGCAGCGGCGTCATGTATAAAGACTCGGTGATGGGCCTTAACCTGGACTGAAGCCCGCCAAGAGACGGTTTTTTCAGCGCGGGAGCGTGTGCCCTGCGGGCGCAAAAATTACCCGCACCCGCAGCCCGCCCAGTGGGGAGGTGTCGAGTTCGATGCGGGCGTCGCAGCGCTCGGCCACGCTGCGCACGATGGCCAGCCCCAGGCCGCTGCCGCCGGGCGGGGCGTTTTCGCGGCGATAGAAGCGGTCGAACACGCGATCGCGGTCTTCGGGCGGAATGCCGGGGCCGGAGTCGTCCACTTCGAGCACGGCCATGCGTCGGGGTGCGGCTGCGCTGCCGGTTGCTTGCGCGGCGGGTGGCGCGGGCTGCATTTCGCAGCGCACCCGCACGTCCACCCGGCCGCCTGTGGGGGTGTAGCGCAGGGCGTTGTCCACCAGGTTGCGCACCAGAATGCGCAGACCGCTGGCCGGGGCGAGCGCCGCGCAGTCTTCGGCGTCTTCCATCCCGGCGTCAACGCAGCGGGTCTGGGCGAGTTCGACAGTGTCGGACAGCGCCAGGCGCGCAGTGTCGAGCAGGCTCACAGAGGTAAGTGCCTCTTCGGCGCCCGACTCGTTGCGCGCCAGCAGCAGCAGCTGTTCGACCAGATGGCTGGCGCGGTCGATGCCGCTTTCCAGTCGGGCCAGCGCCACGCCGCGTTGGGCGTCGTCATGCGCGCGGCCCAGCATCTGCACCTGCACTTTGAGTGCGGCCAGCGGCGAGCGCAGTTCATGCGCGGCATCGGCAACGAACATGCGCTGGGTATCGAAGGCCTGCCGGGTGCGCGAGAACAGGCCGTTCATCGCGCGCACCACGGGCTGCATTTCGCTGACCACGGGGTGCGGGTCGAGCGGGTCGAAGCTGGTGGCGGCGCGGTTCTCCAGCTCGCGCGACAGATCGCTCAGCGGTCGCAGCGAGCGTCGCACCACCCACGCAACGGCCAGCAGCAGCAGCGGCGCGATGACGGCCATCGGCCAGATGGAACGCAGCGCGAAGCCCAGCGCCAGCGCCTGTCGCGTGGCGGTACTCTGGCCGACCTGAATGGTGCGCCCCCCGGCCTGCATGGAATACACCCGCCACTGCTCGCCGCCAACCTGCACATTGGTGTAGCCCAGCACGGCTTGGCTGGGCAGCTCACTGCGTGGGCGCGAGACGTAAATGCGTTTGCCATCGGGGGCCCAGACCTGAACGACATAGTCCACATCGTTGCCCGCGCTGACATCGGGGCCGAAACCGGGCAGGCCCATATCGCCACTGGCGAGGCTGAGCGCGAGTTGCTGCAGGTGATAGTCGAACACTGCGTCGGCCTCGTTCATGGCGTTGCGGAACACAGCCACGGCCTGCACCAGGGCCGCCAGGGTGACGGCGACCGAGAGCAGCAGCAGCAGGCGGGCGCGCAGGGACTTCAATCGCCGCCTCCATCGCCGCCGCCGTCGCCGCTATCTCCGCCATCGTCAACGCTGTCGGCTTCTGGCGTGTGGCTGCCGTCACCGCCGCCATCACGGCTCGGGCTTGCGGGTGCGGGCTCCTTGGCGATCATGTAGCCCATGCCGCGAATATTGCGGATGAGGTCTGCGCCGAGCTTTTTGCGCAGGCTGTGAACGTACACCTCCACCGCGTTGCTCGAAATCTCGTCCTTCCAGCTATAGAGTTTTTCTTCGAGCTGGGCGCGCGACAGAATCATGCCGGGGCGGGCGATGAGCGCTTCGAGCACGGCCCACTCGCGCTGCGACAGGGCGACGGGCTCGCCGTCCAGCAGGGCCTCATGCGTGGCCGGGTTGAGGCTGATGCGGCCGTAGCTGAACACCGGCTCGGCCCGCCCCGCAGCGCGCCGCAGCAGCGCGCGGATGCGGGCGGAGAGTTCGTCGAGGTCGTAGGGCTTGAGCACATAGTCGTCGGCTCCGGCGTCGAGCCCGGCGATGCGCGCCGACACGGCATCGCGCGCGGTGGCGATAAGCA